>NZ_JBXWTH010000047.1:0-279618 GCF_059613825.1 Ruegeria sp. SATB027 | reverse complement strand
GACCAACTGCTCATGCACCATTGCTACCCCACTGGATTCAAACAGGGAATCCCTCACGCCATTTGTGCAACAAAGCCGGCGGCGGGTGTCGATGTGGACACCAACATGTTTATTCACGGGGCGACGACATCATGATTGACCTTCAGCCCAACATACTGAACATCCTGATCTACGTGTCGATTTTTCTGGGTATTCTGCTTGCCTACGAAGGCGTTCACCAGCTTCTGGCGCGCAAGGAAACGCATGGCGAAGCCAGAAACCGCCGCATGAAACTGATCCAGAACGGGGCTTCGACAGATCAGGTGTTGCAGCTGCTTCGCGATCCCGCAATGCTGGCTGCTGGTGAAAAAGCCGGGCTGATTACGCGGTTTCGCCGTCTGCTTGTGCAAGCCGGTTTGACGGTCAACCCGATTTGGGTCGTGCTCGCCGTCTCCCTTCTGGTTTTGATGATCTTTTTCGGGGCCTCCCGGTTCCTTGCACCGGAACTGGCAGTCATTCTGAGCGCTGTGTTCGGCCTCATCAGCCCGGTTATCGTGCTGGTCGCCATGAAAGACGCACGCGCGAAGAAACTGACGAAACAACTGCCAGACGCGTTAGACCTGATGGCCAGGGGGTTGAAGGTGGGGCACCCTGTTGCAGTGACGGTTGGAAACGTTGCCTCTGATCTGCCGGATCCGATCGGGTCAGAGTTTGGCATCATCAAAGACCAGATCAACTATGGTGATGACGTCGCGACCGCCTTTCACGACTTTGCGCAACGGGTCGGAACAGAGGATGCAAAATACCTTGCTGTAAGTATCGGCATTCAGCATGGAACCGGCGGCAACCTGTCCCGCGTTCTAAGCATTCTATCCCAGACCATCCGCGACCGGCACACGATGCAAAAGAAGATCAAGGCAATCTCTGCCGAAGGTCGCCTGAGCAGCCTTATCCTCACGATTTTGCCGGTCATCATTTACCTTTCGATCGAGATCTCCACCCCAACATTTTACGGCGACGTGCGCAGCGATCCGCTGTTTCCGTACTTCGCCCAGGTGATCATTGGCCTGACAATTGCCCAGGGTTTCATCCTGAAGCGGCTGGTTAAGTTCAGATTCTAAAGGGAATTGGGATATGGATATTCTTCAGGACATTCTAAACGATCCGCGCGTCACACCGCAGTTGATCCTGTTGGTCGGAATCGCCCTTAGTGTTTTCTTTGTCTTCATGGGCTTTGCCGGGTTTACAACAAGCGAAAACACGGCAGCTCGTCGCATGCGCGTTGGGTCGATTTCACAAGGGCATGGGCAGGATTTTGACCTTATCCAGGGTGACAACAGCGACCCGCACGGGCTGCTGAAGGCCTTTGTCCCGTCGTCAAAACGCGAACGCTCCAGGATCGGCAAGCTTTTGAAACAAGCCGGAATTCGGCAAAAGCACGCCATTCGCACTTATTATACATTTCGGGTCGTCCTGGGATTTGTGTTGCCTGCCGCGTTCGTCGCAACCATGGCTTTGCCGATCGAAACGCAAGTTCAGTTAGGGATCGCCGACCTTTTGCAGGGTGTTACGTGGGTTAACACAATGCAGGTCGTGACGGCACTGATGGTCTTGGGCTTTTATGGCCCGGCACTGTGGTTGCGACGTCGCATAAAGAAACGCCGCCAGGCCATCGAACACAGCCTGCCGAACGCGCTTGACCTGTTGCAGGTCGCTATCGAGGCCGGGCTGGGCTTTGACGCGGCGATGATCCGGGTCTCGCATGAAATGGCAAAGGCAGCTCCGGAAATCTCGCAGGAGTTTTCGGTTCTTCAACTGGAGTTGCAGGCAGGCAAAGAACGTCAGGCCGCCTTTCTGGACATGGCGAACCGGGTCGGTATCGACGAGATGAACTCGTTCGCGAACGCCTTTTTGCAATCCAACCAGTACGGCACCAGCATATCCGCATCGTTACGCCGCTTCGCCACTGACATGCGGCTTGACCGAGAGCTTCGCGCCCAGGAAAAGGCAAACCGTCTGCCTGTGCAGATGTCTGCTGTGATGGCCATGTGCATGATGCCTGTCCTATTGCTGATTTGTCTGGCACCAATGCTGATCCGGTGGGTCAACATGTTCGGGCAAGGGTAACGCAGCGACAATGGTGTTCGCATAGCTGACTACCCGGAAACAGCGGACCTTAGGGGGGTCCGCTTTTCTTTTGTTCCAACAGCTCTCGACTCCGGGCCAAGGGTCGGGCTATCAGCCCGAAACATCATTTCATCGCCGAGGTCCCGCCATGATCCCCAGTTCTTTTCCCAATAGCACTGAAATCGCTCGCCTGACGGCCCGGATGCTGCTGGAGATCAAGGCCGTCCACTTCAACGCGCGCGAGCCGTTCACGCTGGCAAGTGGCCTTCCCAGCCCGACCTATATCGATTGCCGCAAGCTGATCTCCTACCCGCGCATTCGTTCCACGCTGATGGATTTTCTGACCGTTACGGTGATGCGGGACGCTGGTTTTGAATCCTTTGACAATATTGCGGGCGGCGAAACTGCGGGCATCCCCTTTGCCGCGATGGTGGCCGAACGTATGGCGCTGCCGATGACCTACGTGCGCAAAAAACCCAAAGGTTACGGGCGCAACGCCCGCATTGAAGGCGCAATGAGCGAAGGTGAACGCGTGTTGCTGGTCGAAGACCTGACTACCGATGGCGGTTCGAAACTGTCCTTCGTCGATGCAATTCGCGAGACTGGTGCCACCTGCGGGCATACGGCTGTGATTTTTTACTACGGTATCTTCCCCGAAACCGAGAAGACGCTGGGCGACCATGGTGTAAAGCTGCATCACCTTTGCACGTGGTGGGATGTTCTGGCCGAGGCCAAGGCGCAAAAAGCCTTTGATCAGGAAACACTTGACGGGGTCGAGGCGTTTCTGAACGAGCCGCGAGGCTGGCAGGACGCGCGAAAATCGTGATTTTCAGCCTGTGGATGGCTTGGGGATAGTTAATTTTCGAATCGCATCAAAGCGCGCCTATCTAGTCAAGATATCCAGCCAACACACCAAATGTTGCGGTAACGCTGCGCCCGTGTAAAACTAGGGCTAAGTTATCCCCATTGGGGTGGGCAGTTATCCCAAGGCGGGGGGCAGTTATACCAACTTACCCCCATTCATTTGCAGATAGCTTGAACCGGGGTGTGGCGTGTAGAACCTCGGAACGGGCAGCGGGGACATGATGAACGAGATCAGCAGTATCGAGCAGGCAGCGGCGCATATTCAGAACGCCGAAACCATGCCGCATTCCATTGAGGCTGAACAGCAGCTTCTGGGTGCAATTCTGACGAATAACGACCTTTACGACCGGGTCGCTTCGATCATTGGGTCCGAGCATTTCTATGACCCGGTTCATGCCCGCATTTATGAGGTCGCCGCCGCACGCATTGCAAAGAACGCGCTGGCCTCGCCTGTGACGTTGAAATCCTTCATGGCCGAGGATGAGGGCCTGAAGGAATTGGGCGGGCCAGCTTATCTGGTCAAGCTTGCCGGCGCGTCGATCAGCGCCTTTGCGGTACATGACTACGCCCAGATGATATATGACCTCGCCATCCGGCGCGAGTTGATCCGTTTGGGCCGCGACATCTCCGACAAGGCCGCGCGGGTCGATGTAGCCAGCGAACCGAAAGAACAAATCGTCGAGGCCGAACAACAGCTTTATCAGCTTTCCGAGCAGGGCCAGACCGAACAGGGGTTCCAGTCCTTCCTCAAGGCGGTCACAGAAGCCGTCAATGTCACCAACGAAGCCTACCAGCGCGGTGGCGGCATGGCTGGGATATCGACCGGTCTGGTCGATCTCGACAAACAACTGGGTGGTCTTCACCCCTCGGACCTGATCATTCTCGCAGGTCGTCCGTCGATGGGGAAAACCTCGCTGGCGACCAACGTGGCCTTCAACGTGGCCAAAGCATACAAACGCGGTCTGAAACCGGATGGTTCCGAAGGCGCAATTGACGGCGGGGTTGTCGGCTTTTTCTCACTTGAGATGAGCGCCGAACAGTTGGCCGGGCGCGTTCTGGCCGAGGCGTCCGAAATCTCTAGCCACAAGATCCGTCAGGGCGACATGACCGAGGCCGAATTCCGCCGTTTCGTGGATGCGGCCAAAGAACTTGAAGCCTGCCCGCTTTTTATCGACGACACGCCCGCCCTTCCGATTTCTCAGCTTGCCGCACGCGCGCGACGGTTGAAACGCACACATGGGCTGGACCTGCTGGTGATCGACTATCTGCAACTGTGCCGCGGCATGTCCGACAACCGGGTTAACGAGATTGCCGAGATTTCGATGGGCATGAAAGCAATCGCCAAAGAACTGAACATTCCGGTGATTGCCCTGTCGCAGCTTTCCCGCCAGGTCGAAAACCGCGACGACAAACGTCCGCAGCTGTCTGACCTGCGTGAATCAGGCTCGATCGAACAGGACGCCGATGTCGTGATGTTCGTGTTCCGCGAAGAATACTACAAAGAACGTGAAAAACCCGGCGATCACGAGCTTGAGAAGATGGAAGAATGGAAGCAGGCCATGGAACGCCTGCACGGCAAGGCCGAGATTATCGTTGGCAAACAGCGCCACGGTCCTATCGGCACGGTCGAGCTGTCATTCGAGGCGCAATTCACCCGGTTTGGCAATCTGGTCAAGCCGTGGCAGCAGGGTGGCGAGATCGAAGGTTATTAATCGCGAAAGGACAGCCTTACTTGGGTTTTCCCGACTTTCCTTTGATTGTTGGCAAAGCAAAAAGGTTCTGTGAACCTGTCGCGCGATTCAGGATCTGGTGCGCGAACCAAGAATGAGGTCCGCCCGCCTGTATTCTGACAGATTGAACCCCGCACTCACCAAAGCGTCGGATTGTTCAACGCAGACACGCAGTGCGACGGGCCGCTAAGTGGCGCAAGCGCCTGACCATCCAGCGACTGCCCCAGCCAGCCATGCGGATGGCTCAGCTTTAGCGGCGGTTGTGCAGTGGCCTCAGAAATCTGCTCAAAACCTGTTTTTCGATAGTAAGCGGGATCACCATAGGTGAGTGCCACGTTCACGCCTGATGCCCGCAGGCAATCCAGACCATAGGCAATCAAAGCCTGTCCAACCCCGGCTTTTTGCCTGTCTGTTCGGACAGCCATAGGCGACAGGATAAATACCCGGCGCGCATCCTGTGGAAACAGCATTCGGGAAAAGATGGCGCAGCCAAGCAGCACCTGATCGCGTCGCGCGGTGCACACCATCAGGTCCTGTGGTGGGGTGGTATCGATCATCTCTTGCACGAAAGCTTCGATAATCGCCCCCTCGTCCGGGCCTTCCGACGCCGAAAATACTTCTGCGAAAAACCGGGCTGTTTCGGACGGATCTGGCGTTTGATCGGTATAAAAATCCATGATTTCCTCGGGATATGCCGCAGCACCGTTTATTGCAGCGATGGGACGATCTTGTTCTCAACATCACTTTAACACCTATGTGAAGACAATCCCGAAAACGGCTTAACACAGCAGCACGTCGCCAAAATGTCTGCTTTTTTGGGTGTTTTCCGCCGTATCTGTCGCTTGGTGGGCGCAATCTGTCGCGGAAAAAGCCCTTTCCCTCTTGACCTTGGACGGCGCAATGTCATGAACAGTCCCATGAGTACTGCACGTTTGACGATCAATCTTCAGGCCCTCGCCAGAAACTGGCGGGCACTCGACGCGAAAACCGGGGTCGAAACCGGCGCCGTGGTCAAGGCAGATGCCTATGGGCTGGGCGCAGGACCTGTCAGCGACACGTTGGCAGAAGAAGGTGTTCGCAAGTTTTTCGTGGCCGCCGCAGAAGAAGGCGCAACCGTTCGCGAGGCAGTTGGCCCCGGCCCGGTGATTTTCGTTTTTTCGGGACATATGGAAGGCGATGCCGACCTGCTGCGCGGCAACGACCTGATACCGCTGATCAACTCGCCGGAACAGTTTCAACGCCACACAGAAGCCCTGCCCGACCACCCGTTTGGTATCCAACTGGACAGTGGCATGAACAGGCTTGGTCTTGAACCTGCCGACTGGGCTGAGTTGCGTTCCAAAGCCGAAGCCTTGAACCCGGCGCTCATCATGTCTCATCTGGCCTGCTCGGACGAGCTGGACCACCCGATGAACCAGCAACAACTGAAAACCTTCCGCGAGATGACTGATGGGGTCGCTGCGCCGCGTTCTCTGGCGGCGACGGGCGGGATGCTTTTGGGGCCTGAGTTTCATTTTGATTTCTGCCGACCGGGCATCGGCCTTTACGGCGGCATGCCCTTTGCCGGTGCAAAACCCGTTGTAACCGTCGACCTTCCTGTCATTCAGGTGCGCAAGTTGGCCGTGGGCGAGACCGTGGGTTATGGAAACACCTGGGTGGCGCGTCGGCCGTCCCGGATCGCCACCGTTGCTGCCGGCTATGCAGACGGCCTGCATCGCGCCATTGGCGGCGGCATCGACACATTTGCGGGCGACCAACCCTGCCCGGTTGTTGGGCGTATCTCGATGGACCTGATCACCGTGGACGTCACAGATCTGCCGAAAGACCCGGAGCGTCTGCGCATTCTCAACGGTCACCAAACCGTTGATGATCTGGCCGAGGCCGCTGGTACAATTGGCTATGAAATCCTGACATCCATGGGCAGTCGCTATTCGCGGGGCTACGTGGAATGAATCCAATCAGCGCGCTGGGGGGGCTGGGCCGCACCGTGCTGGGCCTGCTTGCGGCCTTTGGCCGGGTGGCCCTGTTCGCGCTTGATGCAGTGTCGCATATCCTGCGCCCACCCTTCTATCCGCGTGAATTCGGGATGGCCCTGCTGAATATCGGCTGGCTGTCCCTGCCCGTCGTCGGCCTGACCGCCATTTTCACCGGCGGCGCGCTGGCCTTACAAATCTATGCGGGCGGTGCACGGTTTAACGCCGAGGCGGTGGTGCCCCAGATCGTCGCCATCGGCATGGTGCGCGAACTTGGCCCGGTTCTGGTCGGCCTGATGATCGCCGCGCGTGTGACCTCGTCCATCGCGGCCGAGATCGCCACGATGAAAGTGACCGAACAAATCGACGCTCTGGTCACGCTGTCGACCCATCCGATGAAATACCTTACTGCTCCACGTGTTCTGGCCGCGCTGATCACCGTGCCTGCACTGGTCGCCGTAGGTGACGTTATCGGGATTGCGGGCGGGTACACTGTCGCTACGCAGAATCTGGGCTTCAACCCGGCGGCGTATCTGAAAAACACGGTCGATTTCCTTGAGATGCGCGACATTGTATCGTCCCTGGTCAAGGGCGCGGCCTTTGGCGTGATCGCGGCTATCATGGGTTGCTATTACGGCATGAATTCGGGCCGCGGCGCACAGGGTGTCGGTCGCGCAACCAAAGGGTCGGTCGAGGCCGCAGCCGTGTTGATCCTCGCCGCAAACTTTGTTCTCACAGGGGTGTTCTTCTCGCTATGATCCGGATGGAGAACGTACATAAAGCCTTTGGCGACAACCGTGTGTTGCAAGGCATGAACCTTGAGATTCCCAAAGGCACCTCAATGGTGATCATTGGCGGCTCGGGCACCGGCAAGTCGGTGGCATTGAAGTGCATTCTGGGTTTGATCCACCCTGACAGTGGCGTGATCTACGTGGACGGCAAAGATGCACAATCCGGTGACAGGGATGCGTTTCTGGCCAGGTTTGGAATGTTGTTTCAGGGCGGTGCTCTGTTCGACTCGCTGACCGTCTGGCAGAACGTCGCCTTTCGCCTGCTGCGTGGATCCCTGAAACGTCCAACCGAGGAAGCGCGCGAGATCGCCATCGAAAAACTGCGCCGCGTGGGCCTGAAATCCGACGTGGCGGACCGTTTTCCGGCAGAACTGTCAGGTGGCATGCAAAAACGCGTGGGCCTTGCCCGCGCCATCGCCGCCGAGCCTGAGATTATCTTTTTTGACGAACCCACCACCGGCCTCGACCCGATCATGTCCGGCGTCATCAACGACCTGATCCGCGAAATCGTGACCGAGATGGGCGCCACCGCGATGACCATCACCCACGACATGAGCTCGGTCCGCGCGATTGCCGACAACGTGGCCATGCTGCACGGAGGTGTGATCCAGTGGACCGGCCCTGTCAGCCAGATGGATGCGTCTGGTGATCCTTATGTGGAGCAGTTCATCAGCGGGAGCGCTGAGGGGCCGATTGAGGCGGTGCGGTGATAGCAGTGATGCCGGACAAATAAATCTAAAATCATCGACGGAAATCTGACAGTTTTGCGTTAAACCAGCGCAACGTTAAAGATTGTCGGAGCTTCCCCATGCCTACTTCGTATTCTCGCGCGCAAATCGCCCTTCACTGGGTCATTTTCGTTCTGATCGCAATTCAATTTCTCTTTCACGAGCCGATGTCTGAAGCCTGGGATCAATTCGAACGCGGATTGCCTGTCTCTTTTCAAGCACCAGTTGCTCTTCATGTATTCGGAGGATTGCTTGTCCTTGCGCTCGCGATTTGGCGGATTGCACTACGTCTGACCCGCGGCGCGCCGCCGCTACCGGAAAAAGAAACAGCCGCGATGAAGCTCGCCGCACATATCACGCACTTCTCACTCTATGCGTTGATGGTGCTGGTGCCCGCCTCAGGTGCCCTGGCCTGGTTTGGTGGGATAGCAGCGTCCGCCGAAGTGCATGAGATCCTGAAAACGCTAATGCTTGTTCTGATTGTCTTGCATTTTCTGGCTGCCTTGTTCCATCAGTTCATTCTTAAAACCAACCTGATGGCTCGTATGAAGCGCGCAGGATAAGCTTTTGAACAAGCATCCTTGAACCCACGATCCAACACCGTAATGTCAGGCGGTCACACTTAATAGCGTTGGCCACCATGATATTGCGTTTCGCAACACTGTCACTTTTGGTTTTCTATCCCATCGCATGGTTCGCCCCGCTGATGCGCGCGGGGTTCCTGCCGATCTTCGGCCTCAGCGAAATCAGCGTCATCACCGGCCTGCAATCCTTGTGGAAATCCGACGTCTTCCTCGCGCTGATCGTCACCATTTTCGCCCTTTTCGCGCCCTACATCAAAACCATTGGCACCGCCCTGATACAGTGGAACCTGCTAGATGCCCGTGTGCAGCCTGCGCTGAACATCCTAGGCAAGCTGGCGATGGGGGATATCTTCCTGATCGCGCTTTACATCACCCTGGCCAAAGGCATTTCTTACGCCACTGTTGAAACCGCATGGGGTCTTTACCTGTTCACCGCCTGCATCCTTGCCTCCATCGCTTTGGGCATTCTCACCGAACGCCACTGCAGAACCAACGCCCGGACATAGGGCGCTGACGACGAGGAAAGCCCAGCAAGGGCTTGAAGAACCGCCCGTCCTCGGGCACCAAGACGTCATGGCAAAACCAACCTTCTCCTGCTCCGCCTGCGGCGCATCCCATTCCCGCTGGTCGGGCCGCTGCGACGGGTGCGGCGAGTGGAACTCGATCATCCAGGACGTACCTCTGTCGGCAGGCCCAGCCAAGAAATCGCTGGGCTCGAAACGCGGGCGGTCGATGACGCTAACGGATCTGTCGACCGAGGAAACCCCGCCACCCCGCACACTCTGCGGAGTGGAAGAGCTGGACCGGGTGCTTGGCGGCGGGCTTGTTCCCGCATCTGCCCTGTTGGTGGGCGGCGACCCCGGTATCGGTAAATCCACCCTGTTGCTGCAAGCTGCTGCCCGATTTGCCCGTGCCGGCGTCAAGACGATCTATATCTCGGGCGAAGAAGCCAGTGCTCAGGTTCGCATGCGGGCGCGCCGCCTTGGGCTGGAGAACGCGCCGGTGCAACTTGCAGCCGAAACCAACCTGCGCGACATTCTCACCACGCTTGAAGCCGAAAAACCCGGTCTGGCGATCATCGACTCGATCCAGACAATGTGGGCCGACAATGTCGACAGCGCGCCGGGGTCCGTGTCGCAAGTCCGGGCGGCCGCTCATGAATTGACCGCCTTTGCGAAACGGCACGGCGTGTCGATCATCATGGTCGGACACGTCACCAAGGAAGGCCAGATCGCAGGCCCACGTGTTGTCGAACACATGGTCGATACGGTGCTGTATTTCGAGGGCGAGCGCGGCCATCAGTTTCGTATTCTGCGGGCGGTCAAGAACCGCTTTGGTCCCGCCGACGAAATTGGCGTGTTCGAGATGACAGGCAAAGGGCTGGCGCAGGTCACCAACCCCTCGGCCTTGTTCCTGTCGGAACGTGGTACGCCCAGCCCTGGCTCTGCGGTCTTTGCCGGGATTGAGGGCACACGGCCCGTTCTGGTCGAATTGCAGGCCCTTGTCGCCCCGTCCCCCCATTCACAGCCGCGCCGGACAGTGGTGGGATGGGACAGCGGGCGGCTGGCGATGATCCTTGCCGTTCTTGAAGCGCGTTGCGGCATTCCTTTTGCGGGTCTCGACGTCTATCTGAACGTGGCCGGTGGATTGAAAGTCAGTGAACCCGCCGCCGATCTGGCCGTTGCTGCTGCATTGCTGAGCGCACGCGAAGACACGGCCCTGCCCTCAGACACCGTCGTTTTCGGGGAAATCTCGCTATCCGGGGCACTTAGACCGGCTCCGCAGACAGAAAACAGGTTGAAAGAAGCACAAAAACTTGGTTTCACAGCGGCAATAGCTCCGGCAGGTGGCAAAACCGGTACTGTGGCAGGTCTGACACTCACCCGACCCTCAGATTTGGTGGGGTTTGTTGGCGAAACCTTCGGAGCAGGTTAAAGTCGCGCCTTGAGGGGCAGAAAAAGAACAGGCGAGGGCCATGGAAGGTTTTACTATAATCGACGGGGTGGTTGCCCTGATCATCGTGCTGTCAGGCTTGCTGGCCTACTCGCGTGGGTTCATGCGCGAAGTTCTGGCCATCGCGGGTTGGGTTGCCGCGGCCGTTCTGGCGTTCATCTTTGCCCCGCAGGCTGTACCTCTGGTCAAGGAAATCCCGGTCGTCGGAGATTTCCTGCGCGACAGCTGTGAACTGTCGGTGATCACCGGCTTTGCAGCAGTCTTCGCCGTGGCGCTGATCGTGGTCAGCATCTTCACGCCGCTGTTTTCATCGCTGGTCCAGCGCTCGGCCCTTGGCGGTCTGGATCAGGCTCTGGGGCTGTTCTTCGGCATCGCTCGTGGCATTCTTCTGGTTGCGATCGCATTCTTCGTTTACGACACCGTGATGACCGGCCAGTCTTACACAATTGTTGATGAAAGCCGGTCGGCCAAGGTGTTTGAACAGTTCAGCGGCCAGATTGAGGAACAAAACCCCGAGGCGGCTCTGGGGTGGGTTACGACTCAGTATGAGCAGCTGGTCGCCAGTTGCACGGCAGGAAACGCTGAACCGGCAACAACTGCACCTTCCAACAGCTGATAGAGGCAGATCACCAATTCATGAAAGCCCGGCCCTGCCGGGCTTTTTTGTTGCAGATCAGACAAACCCCTCACCACCGCACACGGTGCAGCGGATTGTTTTCAAGCCAAAGCACCCGTCGCATCGACTGAAAATCGGTTTTCCAAAGACATCTCTGCTTTTGGCGATCTCACCCGCTCCGTTACAGATCTGGCACGACGCGCGCCCCAATCCTCGGCACCGATGGCACCGCTGCCTGATCCGTTCCTGGTTCTTGTGAGGAGGTTTATGCTGCCACATTCAGGGCCCCCCGAGGTGCTGAGTTTTAGCAGTTAATGTATGCAATCAAATGCATGACAGCACATATGTTTGCGCATGTCACCATCTTCGTTTTTCTACGTCGACATGCGTAAACTTGGCCTGCGGCATTTGGCTATTGTGATCCTTTGATGACAGCCACGCCAATAGGCATTATGTGGGGGCCAACCCGCCACGGAATCGGAGCCACCGATCTTGTCCTTTCTGTATGAATGCGCACTGATCGCAGTGATGGTCGCCCTAACGGCGTCTTGTTCCTGTGTTGCGAACAGTTCCGCTTTGAAGATGCAGAAAGTCCGGTGCCGAACTGCGGCCAATCCTCGAATGAAATCGTCATAGAAGTTGGAGCCCCTTGAATGTGTGGGATTTTAGGAATCGCAAGCCGGACACATGATGTCTTTGCTGAGATCTATGACGGGCTGCTGATGTTGCAGCACCGGGGTCAGGATGCCTCGGGGATCGTGACCTACAACGGCGAATTCTTCCGGGAAAAGAAAGCCAATGGTCTGGTCAAGGACGTGTTCAACGCCCAGGATGCTGAAACCCTTTTGGGCCATGTCGGCATGGGGCATGTTCGTTATCCCACGGCCGGATCACTCAGCGCGGCCGAAGCGCAACCTTTCTTCGTGAACGCACCCTACGGTATCTATCTTGTTCACAACGGCAACATCACCAACACAGCGGAACAGCGCGAGAAAGTGACCGGGAAATACAGCCGCCACCTGCGCACCACATCGGATTCGGAAATCCTGCTGAACGTGCTGGCCGACAAAGTGGCTGACGCCATCAAGGTGAACGGCAACTCGGACCCGATCCGAAACATCTTTGCCGGTGTGAAGATGACGATGGAGCGGGTTCAGGGCGCCTATTCAGTCATCTGTCTGGTGGCAGGTGTTGGCATGCTGGCGTTCCGCGACCCATTTGGCATTCGGCCCCTTTCGGTCGCAAAACGCAATGTCGACGGTCAGGGGGACGATTATGCCTTTGCTTCGGAAGACGTAGCCTTTGGTATCAACAGTTTTGAAAAGCTGCGCGATCTGCGCCCGGGCGAGGCCATCCTGATCGACCTGAAAGGCAACATGCACGAGTTTCAGGCGGTCGAAGGCAAGCTGACGCCCTGTATCTTCGAGTATGTGTATCTGGCGCGCCCGGATTCACTGCTGGACGGTGTCTCGGTTTATAAAACCCAGATGCGTATGGGACAGACGCTGGCGAAACAAATTCAGGACTCCGGCCTGGAAATCGACCGGATCATTCCCGTACCCGACAGCGCCCGCCCCGTGGCACTGGAAGCGGCAAAAATCACCGGCATCCCCTATCGCGAGGGGTTGGTGAAGAACCGCTATGTCGGGCGTACCTTCATCATGCCGGGCCAGGCCGAGCGACAGAAATCCGTCCGCCGCAAGCTGAACGCCGTTCCGCTGGAATTCGAAGGCCACAGCGTTCTGTTGATCGACGATTCCATCGTGCGCGGCAACACCATCAAAAAGATCGTTCAGATGTGCCGCGATGCCGGGGCCAAGAAGGTTTATGTGGCCAGCGCCTCGCCGCCGGTCAAATACCCCAATGTCTATGGCATAGACATGCCGACCAAGGCCGAGCTGATCGCAAATGGCAAAGAGATCGAAGAGATCCGTGAAGAGCTGGGCGCCGATGCACTGTTCTATCAGCATCTGGAGGACCTGATCTGGGCGGCCCAGGAAGGCAACCCGGACATCCAGGGATTTGATTGTTCCTGCTTTGATGGCAATTACATTACAGGCAGCGTTAGCGCGGATTACCTGGACAGTCTGGAAAACAGCAGCCGTGTCAGCCAGAAACGCGCGGATATGCAAGTTCCGGGCGGGTCGTGGAATGCGGCTAAACTCGCCTCAGGCTGAATGACTCCGCCCACCGAGTGCACGTCCAGCTTCTGTTCAGACCGCGAATCAAACCGTTCGGCATGCAGATAGGACAACCCTATTCAGGGTGGCTCGCATCTATACTGTTCCACCGATGAGTGGAAATCTGCCACAACCCGGCGGCGATTCTTGCACGATCACAGGGACTAACAAATGGGTCGCTACGTCGTGAAGCGTGGAGTCTGTGAGGGTCTTTTGCTTACCTGATCGTTTTGGTATCGGGCGGCAACCACTCACTCGAAATAAGGGGTTCGGAACTCATGCCGGGCCACGGACCATGTCAAACACCAATGTCAAAAGCGCGGCCACACAGCAGGGCGCGTTAAACAAGAACTCTGTTTCTGTTCTGGGGGTGTTCGGGCCCAAAACCGAACTGCACGCCTTGGTACGCCTGTCATCGGGCCGCGTGAAAGAGGTTGAACCCGGAAGCCGTGTCGCCTCGGGTACGGTGATAGCAATCG
This sequence comes from Ruegeria sp. SATB027, assembly GCF_059613825.1. NCBI lineage: Bacteria > Pseudomonadati > Pseudomonadota > Alphaproteobacteria > Rhodobacterales > Roseobacteraceae > Ruegeria > Ruegeria sp. SATB027. The sequence goes on along the minus strand of NZ_JBXWTH010000047.1, from coordinate 265,614 downwards.
ACGAACAGGGCATCATGCTGCGACAAAGCGGCCAGACCAAGCGGATCGCCATTCCCGGAAGCTAATCGCGACTTGACGCCCCTCGCGCAGGGGTTCAAACCGCAGCCATGACCGATCAGACAAAAATCGCCCTTATCACCGGGGCCTCTCGCGGGTTGGGCGCTGCGCTGGCCGAAGCGCTGGCACCTGAATACCATATCGTCGCCGTCGCCCGGACCACCGGCGGGCTGGAAGAGCTGGACGATCGTATCAAGGCGAAGGGCGGGTCAGCCACTCTGGCCCCCATGGACATCACCGATCCAAACGCCATGGCGACCCTGTGTCGTGGCATCCATGACCGTTGGGGCAAGGTTGACCTGTGGATGCACACAGCCATCCACACATCAGCACTGACGCCAGTGCATTTTGTTGACCCCAAGGAATGGGCCAAGGCGATCAACACAAATGCAAACGCGACCTCGGTTCTGATCCCCTATGTCTCACCCCTTCTGGGCGAGAGTGGCCATGCGGTGTTTTTTGACGATCCTAAGGCTGGCGAGAAGTTTTATGGCATTTACGGTGCCACCAAGGCCGCGCAGATGGCTCTGGCCCGCAGCTGGGCCGTCGAAACCGAACGCACCGGTCCGCGGGTTTCGGTTGTCGAACCCGCGCCGATGCCCACGGCCGTCCGTGCGCGGTTTCATCCCGGGGAAGACCGGAGCGTGTTGAACAGCACCAAGGATGAAGCTGCACGGATTCTGGCACTGCTTTAGGAAATGGCCCTGACGGGCCATGCCTCTGGCGGGGATATTTGCAGCCAGGTGAAGCCGGGATCAGGCGATATGCACGCCGTTGCGCCCGGCCAGATCGACGAAGAATTGCCAGGCGACCCGGCCAGAGCGAGACCCGCGCGTGGCTTGCCACTCAATTGCCTCGGCGCGCAAGATCTCTGAATCAACAGAAACGCCATAGGCGGCGCAATAGCGGTCGATCATCGCAAGATACTCGTCCTGATCACAGGGATGGAACCCAAGCCACAGGCCGAAGCGATCCGACAGCGAGACTTTTTCTTCGACCGCCTCGGAAGGATTGATGGCGCTGGAGCGTTCGTTTTCGATCATATCCCGCGGCATCAGATGGCGACGGTTTGAAGTGGCATAGAAGACCACATTCTCTGGCCTGCCTTCAATGCCACCATCCAGAACAGCCTTGAGAGATTTGTAGTGCTGGTCATCGTGGCTGAACGACAGATCATCGCAAAACAGTATGAACCTGTAGGGCGCTGCGCGCAGATGGTTCAGCAACCGCGCCACCGTTCCCATATCCTCGCGCTGCAATTCGACCAGTTTAAGGTCGGCATAATCAGCGCTCAGAGAGCCGTGCACGGCCTTTACAAGGCTCGACTTGCCCATCCCCCGTGCCCCCCAGAGCAGCGCGTTATTTGCCTTATACCCTGCTGCAAACCGGCGCGTATTGTCCATCAACGTGTCGCGAGAGCGATTGATGCCGACCAGGAGATCCAGATCGACCCGGTTGACATGTGTAACAGGTTCCAGTCGATCCGGTTCGACATGCCACACAAATGCCGGAGCAACGGCAAAATCAGGCGCCGCCAAAGGAGCCGGTGCCATGCGTTCCAACGCCTCGGCGATACGGTTCAGGGCTTGGTCGTCCATATGGGCCTCCGGTTTTGTCTTGAGGGGTTCAAAGCACGTTCCAATTGGCACAACAAGAGTTTCAAAAGAAAAAGGCGCACCCATGGATGGCCCGCCCTTTTGTTTTCGTCGGCAGATTTACTTGTCGTCTTCGAATTCCTGCATCAGGTCATCATCCGCTTCCGCTTCATCATCGTAATAACCGTCAGCGCGCAACTGGTCCTCGCGTTTCTTTTCTACTCGCGCGACCAGGAAGATCGAAATCTCGTACAGGCCGTAGACCACCACAAACAGAATGATTTGTGTGATGACATCCGGTGGTGTGACGACTGCGGCCAGAACCAGAATGCCGACCACCGCATATTTCCGAACAGCGCCCAGCCCCTCGGCACTGACCAGTCCTGCCTTCCCCATGAGAGTCAGGAGAACCGGCAGTTGGAAACATAACCCAAAGGCCACGATGAACTTGATCGTCAGGTTCAGATATTCCTGGGCTGAGCCCTGGAACACCACACTCAGCGGTGCCGCGTTGACCCCGTCGGCCACGGCTTCACCCTCAGCCCCGAATTGCTGGAACCCGAGAAAAAAGTCATAGGCCAGAGGCGTGACGACGTAGAAGGCAAAGCTTGCGCCCAGGAGAAACATAAAGGGCGAAGCCAGCATGAAAGGCAGGAACGCGTTTTTCTCGGACTTGTAGAGGCCCGGTGCCACAAAGCGCCACATCTGCATCCCGATATAGGGAAATGCCAGAATGAACCCACCCAATAGGGAAACCTTGATCGCAACAAAGAACCCTTCCTGTGGCGAGATGAAGATCAGGCCACAATCCTGCCCGCGCTCAGCCAGAACGTCACACAGGGGATTGGTCAGGAAATTGAAGATCGGCGTCGCCACTGAAAAACAGATGATCATACCGACCAGAAACGCCACAACGCTATGGATCAGCCGTGTGCGCAGTTCGGCCAGATGTTCGATCAACGGGGCCGAAGAATCGTCAATCTCGTCGGTTTTGCTCATGTCTTGCTTTCAGTGTTCAGCGCGGCTTCGGCCTCTTCTGCCTTGGCCAGTGCATCGGCTGCTTCCTTGGCCTTGCGCTCGGCGGTGGCACGGGCGGCTGACGCCTGAACCTTTTTGGCCTGCTCGGCCCGCTCGGCCGCCAGTTTACCCGTTTCGCTTTCAGGGTCGAACTTTGTAGGATCGATGCTTTTCGCCATCTCCTGCGCGGCTTGCTTGACACCGTCCATGGCCGATCCCACAGGGTTCACGGCAGCGTTGAGACCTTTCTTGATCTCATTCACCCCGGCCTGATCGGCGGCCTCGTTCATGGCGCTGCTGAACTCGCGCGCCATTCCGCGTGCCTTGCCGACAAAACGTCCGACATTGCGGAACAGCACCGGCAGGTCCTTTGGCCCCACAACGATCAGGGCAACGATGCCGATGACCAGAAGCTCGGTCCAGCCCAGATCAAACATCCGCGCTTACGCCTTGTCTTTCTCGGTTTCAGGTGTGACGTCCTTGGCCAGCTCAGAAGCGTCCTTTTCCAGCTCTTCCGAACCGTCCTTGACGCCCTTCTTGAACGCGGTGATGCCTTTGCCAACTTCGCCCATCAGCGAACTGATCTTGCCGCGTCCGAACAGAACCAGAACCACAACGGCGATCAGCAGCAGGCCAGGAAGGCCAATATTGTTGAGCATGTCTTCTCTCCTTTTTCGTCGGCACGTTTGCGCGCCGGGAACATCAACTGACTCAGTCTTTACGCCTCGATCGCTGGTCTCAAAAGGCATCTGCAACGGGTTGCGGGCAAAAATTGTGGAAAACGCGAGGAATCTAAGGGGTCGCAATTCTCAACTGACAGGTTTATGTCAGTTGCTATCCGTTAGGGATTTGGCATCGAAACAAGGTCAATGGAGATTTAAATGACCCACGTTGCTGAAATCGTCACCTTCACCCTGGCCAATGGCACCACACCGGAAGAGTTCGTGAAACTCAGTCAGGCCTCTGAGGCCTTTGTGCGCAGCGCGCCGGGCTTCGCCCATCGGCAGCTTAGCCAGGGCGAAGATGGTCGCTGGACCGATTATGTTGTCTGGACCGATTTGAAAGCGGCAGAGGACGCCGCTGCGCAGTTTCCGCAACAGGAATGTGCGGCAGGCATGATGGCGGTCATCAATCCCGATAGTATCCAGATGCGTCACGAGAAAGTCCTATGGAACATGACTGCCTAAACGCAGTCAGAACGGCGTGTCATGCGCCGCACTGACCGCCTGTTCGATATCATCCAGATCCTGCGCGATGGCAAACTGCACCGCGCGCAGGACATTGCAGACCGGCTTGAAGTGTCGGTCCGCACCATCTATCGCGACATGGATACGCTTGTTGCTTCGGGCGTTCCGGTCGAGGGAGAGCGCGGTGTCGGCTACATGGTGCGCGAGCAGATCACCCTGCCCCCGTTGAACCTGACCACAGCCGAGCTTGAGGCGCTGAATCTTGGCATGGCCATCGTGGCCGAGGCCGCAGATACTGACCTGAAGGCTGCCGCACAATCGCTTGCCGACAAGATCGACGCTGTTTTGCCAACGCAGGTCGTGGCCGAGGCGGACAGCTGGAAATTCGCGGTCTACCCGTTTGCCGATGCCGCAAGGGGCCTTGCCCATATGGCACCGATCCGCGCAGCCATCAAATCACGTCAGAAACTTCACCTGTCTTATCGCCGCATCGACGGCGTTTTGACCGAACGCACCATCCGCCCGCTCCATATGGAATACTGGGGGAGGGTCTGGACCCTTACCGCCTGGTGCGAGCTGCGCAACGGATTTCGTGTTTTTCGAATCGACCTGATCGAAGCTGTTTCACCCCTTCCGGAGATCTTCGCCGACGAACCTGGAAAGCGCCTGAGCGACTATGACCCGTACGTCTGACAGGCTTCATCTTTTCAGAAATACTCTCGCCGAAAGCATGGCCCGGTACGGGCCATCTAGTCTCACTTCAGATAAGGTTCCGGGTCTACGGACTCGAACCCTTTGCGGACTTCGAAATGCACATAAGCATTGTCGCCGCCCCGCAGTTGAGCCAGCTTCTGACCACGGCGTACCTTATCGCCTTTCTTGACGGTGATCTTGTCGACATTTGCATAGACAGTCAGAAGATCGTTGTTGTGCTTGACCACAATGATCGGCACCTGATCCGCGTCCGCTGTGATCGCCGCGACAGTACCAGCCTCGGCTGCTGTGACCGACGTACCCGGCGCGGCAGCGATGTCGATGCCCTCATTCTTGCCCTTGTCATAGCCGCGAATGATAGTGCCGCCAACCGGCAGGGACAGCGCGGAAGTGCGTGTATTGGTTGGGGCTTCGGCAGTCACGTCGGGGGCCTCGGCCAAAGGCGCAACTTTTTCATCCGGCAAGGGCTGCGTAGCGCTGGGTGGCGTCGGCGTCGGTGATCCCTGTCCCGGTTCCGTCACCTCCGTGGCGGGAACGGGCGCGGCACTAGCCGCATTTTGCCGGGGCGCGGGCTGGTTCTTGACCGGAATCAACAAGTACTGACCTTCACGCACGGTAAAATCAGATCCCAGCCCGTTCCATTCCGCCAGAGATTCAACCGGCACCTGGTAGAGGCGCGAGATTGTATAGGCCGTCTCACCCCGCTTGACCTTGTGCCTGACCGGCTCCGGCCCAGCTGACACCGGCGCGGGTGTTGGTGCCGGTTTCGCGGGTTCCAGTGTTGTGGTCTGAACCGAACCCGACGACGGCACCTGATCAATTGCAGACCCGGCAACCGACGCGATGTCCACACCGCTGCCAGCACCAACAGTGCGTGGCAGTGCAAGAACCTCACCCTCTCTCAGCGTGTCCGTTGTCTGAAGGCCGTTGAAACGCGAAAGCTCGCCCTCGGGCAGGCCAACCCGCGCGGCCACGTCCCGCACCGTATCGCCGCGGCGCGCCACGACCACCTGGTAGTTCGGATAGGTAATGACACCCCTGCTGTCTGGTGCCGGGCGGGATGCCGTCGCGGATTGCGCTGCATTGGTGGTCGAAAAGCCACCGATCTGCCCGCGAAGGTCATAATCCAGAGGCCCCTCGCACCCGGCCAGAATGGCCAGAGCGGCCACCCCGGTCGCACAGCGGCGCATTGCTGATTTGGATACTGCTCTCATAATTCTGTCCTCAACGCCTGCCCCTGTTACCCGGAGTTCCGGCGACCAATTCTTTAAGCCTATTACGCCTCGTCCTTTCCAAGCCCCTCCAGAAGGGGCACGAAACGGACAGACGTTAATTCGTCATAGTCCAGACCATCTTCGGTGCGCGTCACTTTGATCAACTGCTGCACCGCGTCCGACTGGCCCACGGGTAAAACCATAATACCCCCGATTTTCAGCTGCGCCAAGAGCGGGCCCGGAGGATCCTCAGCCGCGGCTGTGACAATGATCCGGTCAAAAGGGGCTTGTTCCGGCAGGCCAAATGACCCATCCGACAACATCGAAGTGATATTCGTCAGGCCCAGGTCGGCAAACAGCTTGCTTGTTTCGCTCACCAACCGCCTGTGGCGTTCCACTGTGTAGACCCGGCGGGCCAGTTTGGACAGGATAGCTGCCTGATAACCCGAACCTGTCCCAATCTCGAGCACCGTGTCCCGGGGCCTCACGTTCAGGGCCTGCGTCATCAGACCAACGACCGAGGGTTGACTGATCGTCTGACCGCAGGAAATCGGCAGCGGCATGTCCTCGTAAGCGCGCCCTGCGAACAGGCCGGTGACAAAGCGACCGCGGTCCACCTGCTCCATCGCAGCCAGCACGCGCGCATCCGTGACCCCCCGTTTGCGCAGGGCAAACAGGAATTGCATTACAGTTTCAGGGTCCAGTCCGCTCATTCGACCGCCTTCAATGCCTCCAGCATGTCATGCGCAGTCAGGTCAGCGCGCATCGGCGTGACCGAGATATAGCCTTCCAGATTAACAGCCGCATCCGTTCCGGGTGCGGTCGGATTGTGCTGATAGCCGCCCTTGATCCACAGGAACCGCCGCCCCGAAGGTGAACTGTGCGGTTCGACCGAAAAACGCGTATCGCGCCGAAACCCCTGCGCCGCAATCCGCGTGCCCAGAACATCGTCTGCCGGAACCGGTGGGAAATTCACATTGTAGAACAGCCGGTAATCACCCTGTTCTGCCGGAGTTGCGTCCAGAATCCGGCGCACCAGATCTGCACCATACCGGGCGGCTGCCTCAAACGGGTCGTCTAGGCCCAGGTTGCGAGGGCCGAAATATTGCGACAGGGCAATCGCTGGGACGCCCTGCAATGCCGCTTCCATCGCGCCGCCGATCGTACCGGAATACAACGTGTTTTCGGCCGAGTTATTACCCCTGTTCACGCCGGACAGAACCAGATCGGGAGGGGTATCCAACATGACATCGTGAAGCCCTGCCAATACACAATCGGCAGGCGATCCTTCGGCTGCAAAGCGCCGCTCTCCCAGCTTGGCGACCATCATCGGGTGGGTATAGCTGATGCAGTGCCCGACCCCGGACTGTTCAAACGCGGGCGCGACCACCCAGACTTCTCCATCCGGTCCGGCCAGCTCAGCTGCAATCGCCTCAAGCGTGATCAAGCCCGGCGCATTGATCCCGTCGTCATTGGTCAGAAGAATTCGCATGTGCCCGATTTACCCCCGCGTTTGGCTCTTGATAGACCCGGGCCTGCGTTGCGGCAAGCGACGTGGCCCCGCAATCTGAGGATTTCGCGCACCACTTGGGCGGAAATCGAAGGATCAGCGCCTAGTCTCGGGAAAAACGAAACATCTGTCGCGGCGGATGGTCAGCCACATCACCCGGCCCGGATTGGGGACAAACACGTTCGGAACCGTCGCCCTCAGGATCGAACCATCATAGTCCATGCGGAACTCCACCAGGCTTTCATTGCCCAGAAATCGCGCACGTTCAACGACACCACGGGCTGCCACACCATCTGTTGGTGTCGGCAATGGCCCCTTGCCGTTGCGGTCAAAGTCCAGCTTGATGTGCTGAGGGCGAAAAACGATCTCGACATCCGTACCATTCGGAATGCCCGGCGCCAGGAACTGACCAAAGGGCGTGTCCGCCAATGCGCCATTCACTTGCGCTCGCAAAACGTTGACATCACTGAAAAACGCCACCGCTGCCTTGTCTGCGGGACGCGTATAGACATTATAGGGCGCGCCCTGTTGCACGATCTTGCCACGCCGCATCAGGGCGATCTCGTCGGCCATGCGCATCGCTTCTTCCGGCTCGTGCGTGACCAGCAATACGGCGGCATCTTCTTCCTTGAGAATGGCCAGCGTTTCGTCACGGATACCATCACGCAAACGGTTGTCGAGGCCCGAAAACGGCTCGTCCATCAGCATGATGCGCGGGCGCGGTGCCAGGGCACGCGCCAACGCCACGCGTTGTTGCTCGCCACCTGATAGTTGATGCGGAAAACCATCGATGAACCGCATCAGGTCGACCTTCTGCAACAACTCCTCGACCCGGGCGCGTTTTTCGTCCTTGTTGCCCTTAAGGCCGAAGGCCACGTTTTTGGCCACGCTCAGATGTGGGAACAGTGCAAAGTCCTGAAACATCAGTCCGATCTCGCGCCGTTCCGGAGGCACCCGGAACACGGTGTCGCAGATCAGCTTGCCATCAACATAAATCTCACCCGAGTCCTGCATCTCGACCCCGGCGATCATGCGCAACGTGGTGGATTTCCCGCAGCCCGACGGCCCCAGCAGACAGGTCACCTTGCCTGCCTGAACGGTCAGCGAAACATCATCCACAACAACCCGCCCCTCAAACCGACGGATAATGTTGCGAATTTCCAGACGCGGTGGAATTGCGTTACCTGTCACCGATGGACCCCGTTGCCTTTCCCGATCAAATCCATCGGGCTTGAGCGGGGATAGCAACCTCGCCCCTCAGGTGCAAGGGATCAGCAACACCCGCCAGAAGCGACAGATGCACCCACGGCTTCAAAAGGGCTTTCGCCACCACAGCCTTCAAAAATGCCATAATGGGTCGAAAAATCACCGATAAAGTCAAAGTGACGGGCAAATCGGGTGTCTTTCAGCATCATCCAGGTGTTGCCGCAGACCGGAAACACCTTGCCGGCTTCGATAACGTGATGGTCATCCAGAACAAATTCATGCGGTGCGTTCGGCACGGTTCCCTTATAGATCACGGCTTGCCCATAATCTTCGCAAGCCGGTTCCAATACGGGCAGTTTGAACAGTCGGTATGTCGCGGACAGGAACTTCAACGGCGCAACACGCTCTTCCAATACCGGATTTTCGATCGTCAGCGGACGGTGCGTCACGCGGCGCGGGTCGCCGAAACCGGCCGTTCGAGCCATTGACAGGAAATCATTCCAATAAAGCGCGCCGGACAGGCACTCGCCATAAAGAACTTCGTCTTCGGCCATCGCCTGCGGAATACGGCGGTCAGCATAGACATCCGAGAAATACATCTCGCCGCCCTCTTTCAACAACCGATGCGCGCCGCGCAGAACCGCATTCTTATCCGTGGCCAGGTTGATCACACAGTTCGAGACGATGATATCGAACGATCCGGGTTCCAGATCAAGCTCATCCAGTTTTTCGATATAGCCGTGATGGAATTCCACGTTGCTGCAAGCATACCCAAATGCTTCGGCGTGATATTCCTGATGCGCGCGGGCGACGTCCAGTTGTTCGGGCGTCATGTCGACACCCACCACCCGGCCCGTCTCGCCGACCATGGCGGACAAGGCATATACATCCCGCCCGGCCCCACACCCCAGATCAAGGACCGACATGCCTTCCAGATCAAGTGGGGCAATCAGACCGCAACCATAGTAGCGTGTCAGTACGTCGTCATGAATCTTTGAAAGGATCTTTTTGACATGACCGGGCATGTCGTCAGGCGTGCAGCATGCATTGGTCTGCAAGTCAGCACTGCTTTGCAGGACTTCACCATAATAGTTCTGCACCGATTCATGTTTCATCGCGCTTTTCCCTCGCAAATGGTCATGTCCGAGCTAATGCAGCCGCCGGGGGTTCGCAATCCGGGGAAGGCGTTTTTGACGAAAGCGTGAGCAGTCCCGCGCGGCTTTACCCAAGCAGGTCAAAGTCCACGCCCGCGCGAATTTTGCCATTCACCTGAACCTCAAGCCGGTGTGCGCCGGGGACCAACTTGAATGTTGTGGCGTCGCCCTTCAACTTGTGGCGTTTTTCCAACGTCAGTTTCCCGTTCTTCAAAGCCGTCTGCTTCAACTTGTGCACCTTGGCTGAGATTTTCCCGCCAGGTCTTTGAAAATGAATAACATAGTCAACCAGAACTGGCAGCTCTCCAACCCCTTTCAAAGTGACCGAAAAGGCCAGAGCGTCCCCAATCCGAGCTTCGGAAGTCAGGTTGACCGCGACCTCAATTTCCGCCTCCGGGTCATAACCTAACATCTTCATCGCTTCAGGATGCCCCGCTTTCACAAGCCCGCGCAGGGTGTGTGACGTCATCCAGTCCAGCTCGTCCTGATTCTGATGACCCTGGCTGCGCCACGCCGTCAGGCGATCCAATACCAGATCCGGGTCTTTCTTGGTGATGTCATTCAGGTGATTGGATACGGACCGGGTGACATACCGCGTCGAATCCATGTGCAACTTGTCCAGCAACGGCAGCGGGTCCTGCAAACCCAATGCGACCGCCTGCCCCCATGGCAATCGGGGGCGCGTACCTTCGCTGACCAGCCTGCGCACATGGTAACTGTCATGAGAGCACCAGTCCTGCATCCGCCGCAACACCCGGTCCGGGTCATGGTTCAGGAACGGTCGGATTGCCCATTCCATGGAAAACCTCTGTGTCAGTTCCTCCATCACGTCTAAAGCCAGATCAACATGCTCAAGACCTATGGTCGCTACCCACTCACCGACCGGCGCAAAGATGAAATCGCCAAAATCGTCATCCGTTTTCGTCGGATCCAAAGGTGCGGGCAAGGCGCGCAGGATCGTCGGGGCAACAGCAGGCAAATAACCGGGCACCGCCTGTTGCAGGCAAGTGGCGATCCAGATGATCCGATCCTTCAGCTCTAACTCCAGCAATCGCGACATGACCGCAGATCGGAATGCCAGAGCATCAAATTCTACATGAGAATAGGAAAACAAACCGCTGAGATAATTCACTTTCTCAGCGTTGAACATCTGATCTTTCAACGAAAACCCTTGCGCCATGGTCACATCGTCAAATTGGTTGCGCCGCCATCCAGCAGAATGTTCTGACCAACGATGAACCCCGCATGTTGAGAGCACAGGAACGCGCAGGCAGCCCCGAATTCCTGCCGCGTTCCATAGCGTCGCGCGGGAATGGTCGCCGAACGGTTTGCGCGGGCGTCTTCGATCGAGATGCCTTGCTGGGAAGCCACGCCGCTGTCCAGCGCATCCGCGCGATCCGTTGCGTGAATGCCGGGCAGCAGGTTGTTGATGGTCACGCCATGCGGTGCAACCTGGCGTGAAGTTCCCGCGACATATCCGGTCAAACCCGTGCGGGCTGCATTTGAAAGCCCCAGCACCGCAATTGGCGCGCGCACGGATTGTGAGGTGACGTTCACCACCCGCCCCCAACCTTTGTCCTTCATTCCGGGAAGCAGCGCTTTCATGAACGCAATGGGGGTCAACATATTGGCATCCAGCGCCTTGATGAAATCATCACGCTCCCAGTCCGACCATAAACCCGGCGGCGGTCCACCGGCATTTGTCACAAGAATATCAACGCCCTGCGCTGCTTCGATCACCCGCGCCTGCCCTTCCGCAGTCGTCACGTCACACGCGACTGTTTGTACCTCGACGCCATGCTCTGACCTGAGGCGTGCCGCCTCGCTCTCCAAAACGTCCGAACCACGCGCATTCATCACAAGATTTACGCCGGCCTCAGCCAAAGCCTCGGCACAGCCCAAACCCAGCCCTTTGCTGCTGGCACAGACCAGTGCGCGCTTTCCTTTTATTCCAAGGTCCATCGGATCCTCCCTGTCAGTCATTGCCGCATGTCTAGCATCGGCCAGACAGGGAAGACCAGAAACGGCTTGGGATCAGTAGAAGAACTCTTCGCGCACGATCTTGCCATCTGCGACGTGATAGACACCCACTTCACGCATATCAAAGGCTTCGCCGGTTTCCTTCACCTTACCCTGCACTTCGAAAATCACCGCAAAGCGGTCCTCGCCGTGCACAAACGGGTCGCTGACCGAAGCGCCAGAAACCTCGTGGGCTCCTTCCCACCATTCATGTTTGCCACGGATCGCGTCACGCCCCTGTATTTCGCGCCCCATACCTGAGTAATCGACCGCTTCAACAGAAACTGCGTCCGACGCATACAATTTCTCAAGATTTTCCTTGGCGCGGTCCTCACGGCAGCCTGCCACCAATTCATTGGCAATCACTTTCAAATCCATTGGTCTTCTCCACAATTTGTTCACTATATGTTCTTATAACCATAAGCCTGTGATTCGAACCACCCCCTTTGTCTTGCTTCGGCAGGATTCCCCGCCTATACGCGCGGTCATGCTTGATACCTCGAACCAACCTGCCCTGCCGCCCGAGATTGCCCGTCGCCGGACATTCGCCATCATCTCGCACCCGGATGCGGGCAAGACGACGCTGACTGAAAAGTTCCTGCTTTATGGGGGCGCCATTCAGATGGCTGGTCAGGTGCGCGCCAAGGGCGAAGCCCGGCGGACACGCTCGGACTTCATGCAGATGGAGAAGGATCGCGGAATCTCGGTTTCCGCATCGGCCATGTCGTTCGACTATGGCAATTTCCGGTTCAACCTTGTTGACACGCCCGGCCACAGCGATTTCTCGGAAGATACCTACCGCACGCTGACGGCCGTGGATGCGGCCGTGATGGTGATCGACGGCGCGAAGGGTGTCGAAAGCCAGACGCAAAAGCTGTTCGAGGTCTGCCGCCTGCGCGATCTGCCGATCCTGACCTTCTGTAACAAGATGGACCGCGAAAGCCGCGATACGTTCGAGATCATCGACGAAATTCAAGAGATGCTGGCCATCGACGTCACCCCCGCCGCTTGGCCAATTGGTGTAGGTCGTGATTTCATCGGCTGCTACGACATGCTGCGCGACCGGCTGGAGCTGATGGACCGCGCCGACCGCAACAAGGTGGCAGAGAGCATCGAGATTAACGGGCTTGATGACCCGAAACTGTCGGAACATATTCCTGCGCACCTGCTGGAAAAGCTGCTGGAAGAGGTTGAGATGGTGCGCGAGTTGCTGCCCGCGCTGAACCCGCAGGCGGTGCTTGAAGGGCACATGACCCCGATTTGGTTCGGCTCGGCCATCAATTCGTTCGGCGTTAAGGAACTGATGGAAGGCATCGGCGCTTACGGCCCGCAGCCGCAGGTGCAATCAGCCGAACCCCGCCAGATTTCGCCGGATGAAAAGAAGGTCGCGGGCTTTGTTTTCAAGGTGCAGGCCAATATGGACCCCAAGCACCGTGACAGGGTGGCGTTTGTCCGCATGGCATCAGGCCATTTCAAGCGCGGCATGAAACTGACCCATGTGCGGTCAAAGAAACCGATGGCGATTTCAAACCCGGTGCTGTTTCTGGCATCTGACCGGGAACTGGCAGAAGAGGCCTGGGCCGGTGACATCATCGGCATTCCCAACCACGGCCAGTTGCGCATTGGTGACACGCTGACCGAGGGTGAGGCGCTGCGCGTCACCGGCATCCCCTCTTTCGCGCCGGAACTGCTGCAAGGCGTTCGTGCGGGTGATCCGATGAAGGCCAAGCATCTGGAGAAAGCCCTGATGCAGTTCGCCGAGGAAGGCGCGGCCAAGGTGTTCAAACCTTCGATCGGGTCAGGCTTTATCGTGGGTGTCGTCGGCGCGTTGCAATTCGAAGTGCTCGCCAGCCGGATCGAGATGGAATACGGCCTGCCCGTGCGTTTTGAGGCGTCTCAGTTCACCTCGGCCCGCTGGGTCAGCGGTGACAAGGCCGAGGTCGAAAAGTTTGTGAATGCAAACAAGCAACACATCGCGCACGACCATGACGGCGATATTGTCTATCTGACCCGGCTGCAATGGGACATCGACCGGGTGGTTCGGGACTATCCCGCCCTGAACCTGACCGCCACCAAAGAGATGATGGTGTGATCCAACTGACTGATTGCACAGCCGAGTCTGCCTGTGCAATTCTGCGCGCATGAGCAAGGATGAACTGACTTTCCCCGGCGGTCTGCCCGACATGCTGGACAGGTATGAAAACCGGCGCAGCCCGTTTCAGTTCGGCACCACCTCGTTGCCTGACCTTGACGTCAACCTCATTGAACTGGCCGATCGCACATTGCCCGAAAGTGCAACTGTGCCCCCACCGAAGCCCAATACAAGCTGGGATCGCAAGCGTGCTCTGATTGCGCGGGAATTTGTCGGAAATTCGGAACTTGCCTTCCTGAATGCCCAGTTGATCTCGAACCTGCGAAAGCGGTCCTTCCCGCGCCACGCCCCGCTTCTGTTTTGCCGCCTTTGGGACGAACAGTCGGACCACCTTCTGTCCGCGCTTGATCTGCGGTGGCTGGTCTCGTCGGTTCAAACCTTTGCGGACCACGGTCAAACTGCAACCCAGCGCGAGGTTGGTCATGCGCTGCGCATGTTGTTCGGCATGATGAAGCTTTATGAGTTCGAGAGGCGCTTTTCCGGGCTGATCCCGGAAACACCATTTCCGTATCAAAAATTGAAACGCGTCCCGCTGCCCTATCAGATGAAAGGGTTTTCCCTTGGAAGTGGCGGGCTGGACGTCAATCTGATTGCTCCGGTCTGGACCAAGGCCCTAAGCGACACCACCATCGCGCCGCTGGTCGATCACTTGATGACCGAGCTCAACAGAGATCCCGGCGGTGTCTTTCGCCGCCTGAAACTCATGCGCAAAGCGCGCGCGCAGCGCACATGACCACATGGGGTGTCGTGTCGATGGTCAGGGGCCCGACCGAGGATGTCCTTCGGTTCGTGGCCCATCACCTCGATCTGGGCGCCGAGACCATCTACATCTATCTGGATGAACCGAACCAGCGCACATTCGAGGCGCTGAAGGCACATCCCAGTGTTTGCGTACAGGTTTGTGATGACGCCTATTGGCAAAAGCTAAAACGCACACGACCGGACAAGCACCAGGTTCGCCAATCGGTCAACGCGACATACGCCTATCGCGACACGCACCTGGATTGGCTGGCCCATATCGATGTTGACGAGTTTCTGTGGTCGCCGACCCCAATCTCGGATGTGTTGCGCGATATCGGGGACAAGGTTCACGCCGCCCGGGTCCGCCCAATCGAGGCGTTGGCAGGCGGCGAAGACCTGTACAAGGCGCATGTTCCACAAAGCCCGGCCCGAACACAGCTGATTGAGATGCTTTATCCCAACTACGGGGCCGTCGTGCTTGGCGGGTTCCTCAGCCATGTACAGGGCAAGTTGTTTGCGCGCACGGGATTGAAACGTCTGAGTTTTCGTATCCACAACCTGTTTCAGAACGGGAAATTGCTGCCGTGCAAATATGAGCTTGCGCAGGTCGATCTATGCCACCGCCACGCGCCGGACTGGGACCACTGGATCACACATTATCCGTTCCGCTTGGATCGCGGCTCGTATCAGGCTGGCATGGCCCCGAATGCCCCGCGCGAGATGGGGGGGCTGAACAAGAATGAATTGCTCAGCTGGATTGAAAGCGAACACGGCGAGGACGGGCTGCGCGCGTTCTTCAACGAGATGAGCGGCGCTGACCCAGATGTCCGCGCCCGGCTGGAGCAGAATGGGCTAATCCGCCACCGCGTGTTGAATCTGGACAGAAAATTGGCGAAACACTTTCCCGGAAGTTGCTGAATTGTTGCGCAAAACTCGAACCTGTCTCGATGAAACCCGGGTGCAGCGGTCTTCATTTGACCCCGACCAACGTTTTTGTTATGTCCGCGTCCAAGCCGAATTGTCGCATTACGCGCATGGCCATCCGGGCCCGGCACATCTTATACGCGCGGGCCAGGTCAAGTGTCCGCATTCAACCGGACTTACATGACAAAGTTTAACGAACTGAACCTGAACCCGAAGGTCCTCAAAGCCATTGAGGAAGCCGGATACGAAACCCCAACGCCGATCCAGGCAGGTGCGATTCCGCCCGCATTGGAAGGTCGCGATGTTTTGGGCATAGCCCAGACAGGCACGGGTAAAACCGCCAGCTTTACGCTGCCGATGATCACACTGCTGGCCCGTGGCCGGGCGCGTGCCCGTATGCCACGTTCGTTGGTTTTGTGCCCGACGCGGGAACTGGCCGCTCAGGTGGCCGAGAATTTCGACACCTATACCAAACACCTGAAACTGACCAAAGCGCTGTTGATCGGTGGTGTCAGCTTCAAAGAGCAAGAAGCCCTGATTGACCGTGGCGTCGACGTTCTGATCGCCACGCCGGGCCGTCTGCTGGATCACTTCGAGCGCGGCAAGCTGTTGCTGACCGGCGTGCAGATCATGGTGGTGGATGAAGCGGACCGTATGCTCGACATGGGGTTCATCCCCGATATCGAACGCATCTTCTCACTAACACCTTTCACCCGTCAGACCCTGTTCTTCTCAGCCACCATGGCATCCGAGATCGAGCGGATAACCGACACGTTCCTGTCGGCCCCTGCCCGGGTCGAAGTTGCCCGTCAGGCGACCGCATCCGAGACCATCGAACAGGGCGTGGTCATGTTCAAAGGCGGCCGTCGGGACCGCGAGGCCAGCAACAAACGCAAGGTTCTGCGTGCGCTGATCGATGCTGAAGGCGACAAATGCACAAATGCGATCATCTTCTGCAACCGCAAGACTGACGTGGATATCTGCACAAAATCCCTCAAAAAACATGGCTACAACGCGGCCGCCATCCATGGCGATCTGGATCAGTCGCAGCGGATGAAAACACTGGACGGTTTCCGTGAGGGATCATTGCGCCTGCTGGTCGCCTCAGACGTGGCTGCGCGTGGCCTGGATGTGCCAGCCGTCAGCCATGTGTTCAATTTCGACGTCCCCGGCCACCCCGAGGATTATGTGCACCGCATTGGCCGCACCGGCCGCGCCGGCCGTGAAGGTAAAGCCATCACAATCTGTTCGGGACGCGACGAAAAAGCACTGGTTGCGATCGAAAAGTTGATCCAAAAAGACATCCCGCGCATAGACAACCCGGTTCAGGACGACCCCAGACCCGAACAGCCAAAGCCTGAGAAAAAGGCCAAAGCCCCCGAGAGTCCGAAAGAAGGCAAAAAGGTTCGCGAACCGAAGGGGCGCAGTCGTGGGCGCAAGGAAGACACCGGCCCGGCCGTCGTGGGCATGGGAGATCACCTGCCCAGCTTCATCGCGCTCAGCTTTGACGAACGTCGCGCCAGCTAGATTGCCAGAACAAGCGCCAAAATCGAAAACCCAAGCAACATCATCCCGGCGATTTCGCGCCGGGTGATCGTCTCGCGGAAGAACAGGATCGACGCCATCAGGCTAAAGATCAGCTCAACCTGCCCCAGCGCTTTTACATAAGCCGCATTCTGCAAGGTGAAGGCCCAGAACCAGCAAAACGAGCCACCGAGGCTGGTCAGGCCGACAAATACCCCGGTCTTTCGCGTTTGCCAGACTGCGCGCAGTTCGGCCCGGTCCCGCCACAGCAGCCATATCCCCATGCTGGCGAACTGGAATGTCACCACTGCGGCCAGTGTTACCAGCGCTCGGAACCACGCATCGATATCGCCCAGTTGCAGTGAAGCCCCACGATAGCTGACGGCGGAAAACGCAAACAAAACACCTGATCCAAGCCCCAATTGCGAAGCCCGATTGGTCAGATGGCGCCACCAGGGTCCGTCCCCTCCGGGTGTTTTTGACAACAAAAGAACAGCCATCAACCCCAACAGGATCGCGAACAATGCGCCCCGCGACACACTGTCCCCCAGGACCAAAAAGCCAACAATCGCGGTCTGGATCACCTCGGTTTTCTTGAAGGTAATTCCAACGGCAAAATTGCGTTGTTTGAACAACGCCACCACGCAGATCGTTGCAAGGATTTGCGCTGTCCCTCCGATGACCGCGTAAAGCCAGAACAAACTGCCAAGCCGAGGCATGCTCGCCCCAGTTATCTGCAACGCAACATATAGCCCGATAACCGCCAACGGCATGGAATAGGCAAACCGCGCAAAAGTTGCACCTGCAGCGGATAGTTTCACGCTGGCCAGAGATTTTTGCAGCATGAAACGCACAGTCTGAAAACTGGCGGCGGCGATGGTGACGGGGATCCAGAGACTCATGCCACCCGTTGTGTCGTCAATTCAAGGCTTTGGCCAGAGAGGATGTGGCACAGGGTCTTTTGCGCGAACGAAATACTGCCGGAATATCTGTGCATAGGACCGGTAAACATAGGCTTCGTTGCAAGCCAAGTACCTGTCCTTTCCGTCGCGGTACAATGCAGGCAAGCGATACCACGGAGCCGCCGGATTCATGTGATGAACGACGTGTAAGTTATTGTTTAAAAACAAAAACGCCAGAGGTCCGTGATCTTCGACAATCACCGTGCGGGCGCGGGATTTTTCATGTGCACGATGCTCCAGAAACGTGCGGATCTTCAAAAGCGACAGCCCCATATAGGCCGCGACCAGATAGGCCCAAACCGGCATGGCCGATTGCGCAACTACCCACAGAACCACCGCCGCGCCGGGAAGGTGCACAGCCCATGCCAGCAGGACCGCCCTGTCCCCGCGCATCAACCCACGCCATTCGTCACGCATAAACAGAACCTGACCAAGGACAGGCCCCAGTACCATCCGCCCCAACAGCGTGTTGTTCAGGCTCAGGATCATCTGCGCCAGCCGCGGCAATCCCGACCAGATATGCGGATCCAGATAATTCGATTCCGGGTCGTCATAAGGGTCCGTCAGAGTGGCATCCTGATGATGCGCCAGATGCAGGTCCCGAAAGCGGTTATACGGAATTGCCAATGTCAACGGCAGTGCCATCAACGCCTCGTTCAGCCATTTGGCACGAAATGGGTGCCCGTGCAGGGCCTCATGCGTCAGTGACGAATGCAAAGCCGCAACAACACCCAGAGCAGGGATAGCCAACCACAAGGATGTGTTTGCCAGCCAGAACAGACCGGCAAGCCACGCAGCATAACACAAGAGTATAAGGAAAAACGTGCCCCATTCGGGCGATTTGGGTGTCGTGGGGTCAGCCATTTCGGCCCCACGAAATTTTCGCCCAAATTCTTTCGTAAATCACGTACATCGTCAGGCCGATGGCCGTGTTCACCAGCGCCAGCGCCCCTCCTACAGTGGCCGAGCCTGTTGCCAACAGGCCCACCATTGTCATGATCGCCAACCCCATCGCATTCCAAACGATCGCTTTCACGACTGATCTTCGCCGCGTTTCCATTCCGAACCCCGTTTTTTTCTTACTCAAAGCGTTACATCCGGACCCCGGCATTGAAAATTCTGAATATGATTAACAAAACTAATCAAATATGATAAATATCACGGCATGCAGGAAAATATCGACAAGCGCGACCGTGCCGCGCAATTTCGTCTCCGCCTCGCCCGCGCGATGGAAGAGCGCCATGTCAGCCAAAGTGCCCTTGCGCGCAATATTGGCGTTGACCGCTCGACCGTTTCCCAATTGCTGACAGATCATGGCGCGCGGTTGCCCAACGCACATGTTGTTGGCGGATGTGCAGCGGCGCTCGGCGTTTCGGCCGACTGGTTGCTGAGCCTATCTGACAGGCCGGAAAGCGCGGCTGAGCTTCTGGCTAGCTCGCTGACCTTTACCGAGGCCCCACGCGCCCTTGTCGATGAACGTATCTTCGAGTGGCATCAGGAGGCCGCCGGGTACAAGATCCGCTATGTCCCGGCCACCCTGCCGGACATGCTGAAGACGCGTGCGATACTGGAATGGGAATACGCCCCGCATCTGGGTCGGACCGCTGATCAAGCTATCGGCGCGTCGGCGGATCGTCTGGCATGGATGCGCAGCGCCCAGTCGGACTATGAGATCGCTATGCCGTTATTCGAAATCGAAAGCTTTGCATACGCGACCGGGTATTATCAGGGTCTCAGCCCCGAGGTTCGGCTGGAACAGATCGATCACCTGTTGGCGCTGTGCGAACAGCTCTATCCGCGGATGCGGATCTATCTGTTTGACGCAAAACGGCTTTATTCCGCACCCGTGACGATTTTCGGCCCGCTGCTTTGTGTATTTTACGCAGGAAGTCACTATATGGCCTTCCGCGACCGGGATCGGATCGAGACTTTCTCACGCCATTTCGACACACTTGTACGCGAGGCCGACGTGGCCGCCCGGGACTTTCCAAACCACCTGCGTCGCCTCAGAACGGCGGTTTCCCGCGACTGGTGATGCAGCACCATCCAACCTGTGCTATTCTACTTTGGCGCGAACCATAAGGCATTCCGAACACAGACGGAGGAGCATAGGAATGGACGCAATTCAAACCGCTCAATACGCACGTGCACTTTTTGCGGCACATGGAGATCAAGCCGAGGCCGAAGCCGCGCAAAAAATGCGCGAATGCGAAGCTGCCGGAAACCGACAAGAAGCCCAGGACTGGCAGGCAGTCCGTCAGACCATCCGCCAGATCCGTGGCCCAAATCAGGGCTGAGTTACAGTTTCGGGTCCGGGTTGACCGTGTGACCATCCACCGCGATCACCTGACCTGAAACCAGACCCGCCGCATCTGAGGCAAGGAATACTGCCATATTGGCGATATCCTGCGCTTCAACAAAGCGCCCCATTGAGGTGCCCGAGGCATAGCCCTGATAGACCTCGTCACGGGTCATGCCCTTGGCTGCGGCCTCGCGGGTCAGGACACCTTCCATCCGAGGGCCTTCAACTGCGCCCGGACAAATGGCATTGGCGCGGATGCCATAGGGCCCCAACTCCATGGCCAGCGTCTTCATCAACCCGATGACAGCCCATTTTGCCGACGCATAGGGTGCGCGAAACGGGTAGCCATACTGCCCGGCTGTCGACGAGGTCAGAATGATACTGCCCGCCCGCGCCGATTTCATCAGCGGCGCTGCATATTTTGCCGCCAGAAAAGCACCGTCCAGATTGACCGCGACACAAGAACGCCACGCGTCCAGATCAATATTCTCAATGACATTTGTCGGGCCGGCAATACCGGCATTGGCGCAGAGCACATCCAACCCGCCCGTCGAACGGACGGCGTCAAATACCGTGCGCATGTCAGCCTCGTCCGCTACATCGGCTCGGTGCCTGGTCCAATGTTCGGGCAAAGTATCCAACGCCGCCTGATCGATATCAGTAACCCGGACGTCATAGCCAACCGCGTCAAACGCCTCGGCCATGGCCCGGCCGACGCCTGACGCGCCAGCCGTCACCAGAACCCGGCGCGTCATGAAGACTTCCTGATCGCTGCGCCTGCGCCCTCGGGATAAGGCAATCCGGCCTGAGCCTCTGCAACCCGCGCCATAGCCGCTTCGATTTCAGCAGATGGCGCGCTGGGGCGGCGGGTTTCCAGGCTGACATGCAGCAGAAAACTTTCACCCGTGGCCAGCAGCTTGTCGTCCTCATACATGCTGTGGAACACATGCAGCTTCTTGCCCTGCCCCAACAGCATCTGCGTGCGCACGTCGATTTTTGCACCGGCATGAGCTTCATCCAAATAGCGAATGTGGTTCTCCGCTGTGAAATAGCTGCCGCCTGAGGCAATGTAATCCGCATCGCATCCGATGATTTCCATGAACCGATCGGTGGCGGAGGCAAAGGCTTCCAGATATTTCGCTTCGTTCATGTGGCCGTTGTAATCCGTCCAGTCCAGCGGAACGGCCCGCGACAGGGTCAGTATGGGCTGGCTCAGATCCGCTTGATCCAGCGTCGGCAGCGCTCCGGGTTTCAACCGTGCATCATGTTGGTTCAGCACCGCCCCCGCGCCGTAATTCTGCGCCTTGAGGGCCCGCATCATACCAACAAGGTTGTTATCGCGAATACGCTCTAATTCTCGGATCGAATGCATCCCGGATTGTGCGTCAGATTGATTGGCGATCAAATCGACCAGTTCGTCAGTGAACTCAGGAACATCCATCAACTTGGTCCACGGCCATTTCAAAGCAGGCCCGAACTGCGCCATGAAATGGCGCATCCCCGCCTCGCCCCCGGCCACGCGGTAGGTTTCGAACAGACCCATCTGCGCCCAGCGGATGCCGAAGCCCATACGGATGGCCTCGTCAATTTCTTCGGTTGTCGCGATCCCATCCTTGACCAGCCAAAGCGCCTCGCGCCAGACAGCTTCCAGGAACCGGTCGGCGATATGCGCATCGATCTCTTTCTTGACGTGCAGCGGGAAAAACCCAAGCGATTTCAACAGGTCCTGCGCCTGTTCGATCATCTCGGGCGGGTTCTTGTCCGTTGGTACAAGCTCGATCAAAGGCAACAGGTAAACCGGGTTGAAGGGGTGCGTCACCACGATCTGCTCGGGGCGCAGCGCTCCGTCCTGAAGTTCGGACGGCTTGAACCCACTGGTCGAGGATCCGATGACCGCGCTCGGATCGCAAGCCTCCTGCAAGCCTTTATAAACCTTCAGTTTCAAATCCAGACGTTCCGGCACGCTCTCCTGTATCCAACGCGCACCTTTAACCGCTTCGGCCATATCGCTGTGAAAGCTCAGCGAGCCCTCGGCTGGCAACGGAACGTCACTCAGCCCCGGCAAGGACCGTCTTGCGTTGTCCAGCACCTCGCCAATCTTGCGTTCCGCCTCGGGGTCAGGGTCAAACACCCGCACATCCCAGCCATTGAGCAGGAACCGCGCGGCCCATCCACCGCCGATGACTCCGCCCCCAATAATTGCTGCCGTTTTCATGATTCCCCACCTACTGGCTGCGTATGTTTCATCTTTTTAGAAATACTCCGGGGGCTTGGGGGCTGGCCCCCAAAACCCGCGTGTCCATTATTTTGCAACAGGTGCCTGCTTGGTCAGCCCCAGCTTCGCACGGACTTCGTCAGGGCCGATCACGCGCGCGCCCATATTCTCGATGATGGATCCCGCACGTTCCACCAGCTGCCAGTTCTCGGCCATTACGCCCTTATCCAGCCAGAGGTTGTCCTCAAGCCCCACGCGCACATTGCCGCCCGCGAGAACCGAAGCCGCGACAAACGGCATCTCGTTCCGTCCCAGTGAAAACGCGCTGAAGGTCCAGTCATCCGGCACGTTGTTTACCATCGCCATAAAGGTATTCAGATCATCCGGCGCCCCCCACGGTACCCCCATGCACAGCTGGACCAAAGCGTTAGGTGCCAGAATCCCTTCTTTCACCAGTTGCTTTGCAAACCACAGGTGGCCAGTGTCAAAGGCTTCGATCTCGGGCTTGACACCCAGATCAGTCATCATTTTGCCCATGGCGCGCAATGCACCGGGCGTATTCGTCATAACATAATCGGCCTCGGCAAAGTTCATTGTGCCGCAGTCCAAGGTGCATATCTCGGGCAAACATTCGGCAATATGCGCCACACGTTCGGATGCTCCAACCATGTCCGTGCCCGCGGCCACCGGAAACGGGTTTTCAACACCGCCGAACACGATGTCGCCGCCCATGCCGGCCGTCAGATTCAATACGACGTCCACATCAGCGTCGCGGATGCGGTCCGTCACCTCGCGATACAGATCCAACCGGCGGCTTGGCGCACCGGTCTCGGGGTCACGCACGTGGCAGTGTACCACTGCCGCACCGGCCTTGGCGGCAGCGATTGCGCTGTCGGCGATCTGCTGTGGTGACCGCGGCACATGCGGGCTGCGGTCCTGCGTCCCGCCCGAGCCGGTTACGGCACAGGTAATAAAGACTTCGCGGTTCATTTCCAGAGGCATGGTGTTTTCCCCAAGTTATACCCGGTTTTGCCTTGAGTTTTCCCCAGGCTTTTCCCCGGATTCCGATTTGCGTTCTGACCCGACTCTGGCGCAGCTTTGGGGAAACCACTTGGCAATATGCGAATCAAACTTGATGAAATCCGCAAAAAACATACTGCAACCGGAACACCGCGCCCTGAAAACCGCGGTGCTTGTGCTGGACGAATGCAACACGCTCAGCTTTGCCTCTGCGGTGGACCCGATGCGGGCCGCGAACCGTCTGGCGGACCGCCCGGCCTTTGATTGGGACTATGTAACCGCGACGCCAGAACCCGCGATTCTGACCAGTGCGTTGCAAGTGCCCGGTATTCCACTGGCCCGGTTGCAATCCTGCGACCTGATGATCGTGGTCGCCGGGTTCCAACTGGCCCGCCACGCCACCCCAAGCCTGCTGGCTGGTCTGCGGCGCATCGCGGGCACAGGCGCAACGATGGCAGGCATTGATGGCGGCCCGTGGCTCCTGGCCGAGGCCGGGCTACTGGATGGCCATCTGGCAACAACCCACTGGGAAGACCTAGAAAATTTCGCCACGCGGTTTCCCGAAGTTGATGTGCGCACCGACCGCTTCACCGTTTCGGGCAATCGACTGACTTCGGGTGGCGCAATTCCTGCTGTCGAGATGATGCTGCACATCATCGCCGCCCGTCATGGCGCAAGTTTCGCCGCGCGCGTTGCGGGCCTGTTCCTTTACGATGGTGCTCCCGACCCTGGAAAACCGCAAAGCCGCACAGGCGCACCCCATCGCCACACAGCACTGACCGCCAAGGCCAACTCGATGATGCAGGCGTCACTGGATGATCCCCTGCCGCTGGCCTTTATCGCAGACCGCCTGGGCACCAGCCCACGGACGCTGCAACAACAGTTCCGACTGCGCCTGAACACGACGCCGCAGGACCACTATCTGCAACTGCGCCTGGCCGAGGCCCGCCGTCTGGTCACCGACACCGACATGCCACTGATGGATGTGGCGCTCGCCACCGGCTTTGCCTCGCAATCCAGCTTTGCCCGCGCTTTCCGCACCGCCCACGGTCAATCGGCCCGCGACCTGAGACACGAACGCGCGCATCCCACCCATCACTGACCGGATCCTTCTTCATCTGGCCAAAAGTATCCCGGGGGCGTCGCCAAAGGCGACGGGGGCAGAGCCCCTAAAACGGCATCGGGTGCGCCCGATGTGCCCTGCTGATCTCGGCCAACACATCCTTGGATAATTCAAGATCCACGCCCGCCAGAATATGATCCAGCTGTGCAACGGTCGTGGCCCCGAAGATTGCCGACATCATGAACGGGCGCGTCCGGCACCACGCCAACGCCATATGCACCGGATCCAGACCATGCCGTGCGGCGATGTCCAGATAAGCTGCAACCGCCTCGAAAACACGACCGGATTTCCGGCCTCCCATCTCAGGCACAAAGGACATACGCGATCCGTCGGGAACGCAGTCATTTTGGTACTTTCCGGTCAGAAAGCCTGCCGCCAACGGGGAAAACGCCATCAGCCCAACATCTTCATGCACACTCAACTCACCCAGGTCGGTGTCAAAATGGCGGCACAGCAATGAATACTCGTTCTGCACCGATGCCACGCGCGGCGCCCCCATCTGGTCGGCCAGCCGCAGCCATTGCGCGGTTCCCCAAGCGCTTTCATTCGACAGGCCAAAGGCACGGATATTGCCCTTGTCTACCTGAGCCTGCAATGCCTCAAGGCATTCTTGCATGTTGCTCAGCACTTCATCTGTGTTTTCGCCAGACGGCGCATAATCCCAGTTCTGCCGAAACATATAGCTGCCCCGATTGGGCCAGTGAAACTGATAGAGGTCAATGTACCCGGTCTGCAAACGTCGCAAAGACCCCTCAATCGCTTCGGGTATTGTGCGGGCAGTGATCGGCGCACCATCGCGGACAAAGGACAGCCCCGCGCCGGAATGCTTGGTCGCCAGAACATAATCGCCCCGGCGGGTAGGATTGGCGGCATTCCAGTTTCCCAAAATCTCTTCGGTGCGCCCGATCGTTTCTTTCGCGACAGGGTTCACCGGATACATTTCGGCCGCGTCGACAAAGTTGATCCCCGCGTCCAACGCCATATCCATCTGCCGGGGCGCATCCGTTTCAGACGTTTGGGAGCCAAATGTCATCGTACCAAGGCACAGATCGCTCACCATAATTCCGGTACGGCCCAAAGGCTTTTTCTGCATTGTCGTATCTCCTGAAAATTGCAGGCCGGTCAGGCTTCAGCCTTTTTTTCCCACCGCCCGGACTCCTCCGACCAGTATTGTGCGGAGCATCCGGCATCCGTCAGCGCTTTCCACTGCCCGCGCGCGTGGTGTACCGCCATGTCGTCATTGCCATCGAACAGGATACAAACCCGTTCCAGCGCGGCGACTTCTTCCGCTTCAACCGGCGCGCCATCCACAGCCATGATACAGGTCGCACCATTTCCCGCCACGGCGCTGGTGGTCAGCAGGATCGGCTGGTCCGCGTCATGCGGACCGCCTGCGCGACCATGCGGCAGGAACCCGTCCTCGGGGCCCAGCCACAGTTTTTCATCCAGCCAGTCCATCCGCGCAGGGTCAGTACCCCGCACGGCTATCCGCCACCCGGCTTGCCGCGCCTTGTCCAGCAGCGCGGGCAAGGTATGCTCCAGCGGCTGGCGGGTCAGGTGGTAGAAATAGACAGCGCCCATATGCTTACTCGAAATTGTCCTGCACAAACCGGCTCAGCGCGCGCACGCCCCAGCCGGTGGCGCCTTTGGGCGCATAAGAGGTCTCTTCAGCCACCGAGGCGACGCCCGCGATATCCAGATGAATCCACGGCGTTTCCTCTTTTACGAACCGCTGCAGGAACTGCGCGGCGGTGACTGAACCGGCGGGGCGACCGCCCACGTTCTTCATGTCGGCAATGCGCGATTTCAGCAACTTGTCATAGGCGTTGCCCAATGGCATCCGCCAAGCGCCTTCATCCTCGGCCTTGGCTGATTTCAGGAAAGCATCACAGAACGTGTCATTGTTCGAAAAAACACCAGCGTTTTCATGGCCCAAACCGATGATGATCGCACCGGTCAAAGTTGCCAAGTCGATCATTCCGACCGGCTTGAACCGTTCCTGCGCGTACCACATCACGTCACACAGAACCAGGCGGCCCTCGGCGTCGGTGTTGATGATCTCGACCGTGTCGCCCTTCATTGATCTGACCACATCACCCGGACGGGTAGCGTTACCTGATGGCATATTCTCGACCAGACCAACCAGCCCCACGACATTGGCTTTTGCCTTGCGCTTGGCCAGCGCGCGCATGGTGCCCGCAACAACGCCGGCGCCGCCCATGTCCATGGTCATCTCTTCCATGCCGACAGCTGGTTTGAGCGAGATACCACCCGTGTCGAACACCACGCCTTTTCCAACCAAAGCCAGAGGCGCGTCGTCCTTGGCCCCGCCATTCCACTGCATCACCACGACTTTCGAAGGGCTGTCCGAGCCCTGCCCGACGCTTAGCAACGTGCGCATTCCCAGCTCGGCCAGCTTGTCTTCGTCCAGCACTTCGACCTCAAGACCCAGCTCCTGCATCTCAACCAGGCGGTCCGCGAATTCGGTGGTGGTCAAAACATTTGCTGGTTCATTGGTCAGATCGCGCGTCATCCGAACTCCGTCAGCAATTGCATAGAGAGGTGCGAATTCTGCCTCGGCCTCAGCAGGCTTTGAGTGGCTGATTGTCACTGTACCAGCCTTCTGGCTTTCCTTTGTTTTATGCGCGTCGAATTCATAGCTGCGCAGAACAATCCCCAGTGCCAGATCCTCGGCCCGCGCGTGATTGCCAACCATCACTAGCATGTCCTTTCCGCCCGCCAGTTTGGCAAGGGCTGCACCTGCCTTTCGGGCTTCGCCGGCCTCGGGGCGACGTGGCAGAACCAGAACATCCAGCGCCTCAGCCGCCATTCCTGTGGGCCATGCCATCGAGATGACGTCCCCTGTTTTGGATTTGCTGAAACTGTCGCTTTCAACAAGCCGCGCCAACCCGCCCTTCGTCAGACGGTTGGCTCTGCGGGCTGCCGGGCTCATCTTACCGTCGTCCGGAATGATGATGGCGACGCGCCCTTTGGCCTGCGCCATAGCCTCCAGGTCAAATTCCTGAAAACGGATCGGTATCAGACTGCTCATTGTACACTCCTCGAATTCTGTTCCCCAAGACCTAGCCCGCGGGGCACGCATTGACCAGATAGCAGTTTTCCCCGCCTTTCAATTGCATTAAGGTCCCGAAAAAATGACCGGCAGGCTCGGGGGAGAAAGACGTGGTACGAGAGGGCAGGCATACGCCGTCGCGCACAGCATTGCGCAGGCGCGATATCGGCCCGACGCCCCGCACTACAGGCGCAGCGGGGTCGCGCCTATGATCCTGGACCGTTATTTTGCCCGCCGGTTTCTGCAAAGCTTCATGGTCATCGGAGGTATTTTCCTGACCTTGATGATTCTCATCGATCTGATCGAACAGATTCGCCGCTTTGACGATTTCGACCTGTCTTTTGCCCAGCTGCTGCACCTCACACTGCTGAATACACCAGCCGCCATCAGCGAAATGCTGCCTTTGCTGGTCATCCTGTCCACCATCGCGCTGTTCGTTGGGCTGGCACGTACCTCCGAACTTGTGGTGACCCGTGCAACTGGCCGCTCGGGCATCCGCGCTTTGGTCGCCCCTGTCCTGTTGTCGCTGATCATCGGCGCTCTGGCCGTTGCACTGTTGAATCCCATCGCAGCGGCCACATCTGAAGAGTTCCGCCGCTTGTCGGATTCATACCGAAACAACGGCAGCTCGGCCCTTTCGATCAGCAGCGAGGGCCTGTGGCTGCGCCAGTCTGCCGAGAATGGGCAGGCCGTTATCCACGCCCGGGCAACATCGAACCAAGACAAGCTGCGGCTGGACGGTGTTACCGTCATCACCTTTGGGCGGGATGGCAAACCAACCCAGCAAATTGTTGCGGATCGGGCAGAGTTGGAAGACGGGAACTGGGTTCTGTATCAGGCAAAAACCTGGGCCTTGCAGGATGGGCAGAACCCTGAATCCAATTCAGTTGTGCACGAGCGTCTGGAGCTGCCGACCTCGCTGACCCGACAGCGGATCATGGATACGTTTGGGCAACAGGATTCGGTTTCAGTTTATGACCTGCCCCAGTTGATCAGCGACCTTCGCGAGGCGGGGTTTTCGACCAAACAATATGAGGTCTGGCTGCAGGTACAGCTGGCCCGGCCTTTCTTTCTGATCTCGATGGTTCTGATCGGGGCCGCGTTTACCATGCGCCACGTTCGGTTCGGCGGTACTGGGATCGCCGTTCTGACAGCCGTCCTGCTTGGGTTTGCCATCTATTTCGTGCGCAATTTCGCGCAAATCCTCGGGGAAAACGGACAATTGCCCATCTATATCGCTGCCTGGGCACCGCCCTTTGCCGCAATTCTGCTGTCTCTTGGTCTGCTACTGCATGCGGAGGACGGCTGATGCGGCATATCGTTCCTGTATTGCTTACCAGTGCACTGGCTTTGTCCGTCCCGGCGGGAACTGCAGCACAGACATCCCAAGGCCGGCCACAACCACAGGGCACACAAGCGCAGCAAGAGCCCGCCTTGCTGGTGGCCGACAAGGTATTCATCACGCCTGAGCGCAAACTTGTGGCTGAAGGCAATGTCGAAGCCTTTCAGGGCGACACCAAGTTGTCCGCCCATCGTATCACGTATGACCGCGAGACTGGCGAGCTGATATTGGAAGGCCCCATTCGTATCGATCAGGGTGGTCAAACTACGCTGCTGGCGGATTCAGGGCAACTGGACAGCGGAATTCAGAATGGACTGCTGATCGGTGCACGCATGGTGTTTGAACAGCAGGTACAGATCGCCTCGGTTCAGGCGAAACGGGCCGCAGGACGTTATACACAATTCAGCAAGGTTTCAGCCACATCCTGTCATGTCTGCACCGACGGCAGGCCGCCTCTGTGGCAGATCAGGGCGCGCAAAGTCACGCATGATCAACTGGAACGGCAACTATATTTCGAAGGCGCGCAGCTTCGGGTCCTGGATTATCCGGTATTCTACTTTCCCTATCTGCGCTTGCCCGACCCAACGCTAGAGAGGGCAACCGGCTTTCTGGTTCCTTCTATCCGCAGCACCTCGCAATTGGGCACTGGCGTTCAGGTTCCGTATTTCTTCAAACTTGGCGATCACAAGGACCTGACACTTACGCCTTACGTCTCAGCCAAGACGACAACTCTGGGATACCGCTATCGTCAGGCCTTTGTGAACGGACGCATTCAGGTGGAAGGCGCTTATACACGGGACGATGTGCAACCCGATCAGGATCGCGGCTACCTGTTTGCCACCGGCTGGTTCAACCTGAAGAACGATTTCCGTCTGACCTTCAATCTGGAAACTACATCCGACGATGCCTATCTGGCCGATTACGGCTTGCCGGATCTGGACCGCTTGCGCAGCGAAATCGCACTGGAGCGGATCAAGCGCGATAGTGCGTTCAAAACCGGCCTGATCTACTACAAAACACTACGGGACAGCGAAAATCAGGACGAAATCCCGTCCCGCGTCTTCGACCTCAACTATGAAAAACGCTATTTTCCCAGCACGCTGGGGGGCGAGGTTCGGCTGGCTTTCATCGGTCATGCGCACGAACGTACCAGCGACACAGATGTTGTTGGTCGCGACATGGCACGGGCCACCTTCGATGCCGAATGGCTGCGCAGCTGGACTTTCTCATCGGGGCTGCGGGTCGATACCACGCTGGGGGCGTCGGTTGACACTTTCAACATTCGCCACGACAGCAATTATCCCGACAACGTGACCCGATCTACGCCGCGCGCGGCTTTGACACTCCGTTATCCAATGACCCGGCGCGAGGAATCGGGGGCTGTTCAGTTTCTCGAACCGATCGCACAGTTTGGATGGACACATGTATCGGACACCGATGTTCCGAATGATGAAAGCACTTTTCAGGAATTCGATCAGGGTAACCTTCTGTCCCTCTCGCGGTTCCCTGCTGAAGATCAGCGCGAGAACAGCGCCACAGGCGTTATTGGCCTGAACTGGGCCCGGTACGGCGCGGGTGGCTGGCAGGCCCAGGCGACTGTGGGCCAAGTGTTTCGGGCCGACGCCGATCCAAACTTCACGCTGACATCGGGGTTGCAGGGCACATCGTCGGATTTGCTGGTGGCCGGGCAGATCAGCACGGCCAATGGCTGGTCACTTGCCGGGCGCGGTCTGATCGACGGGGACTTCAGCTTTGTCAAAGCCGAACTGCGCGGCGCATGGGCATCCGAAAATGCCGGCCTTTCCGGCAGCTATATCTGGCAGGAACCGGACCCGGCGGAAAACATCACCGAAGAAATCTCGGAAATTCTGCTTTTCGGACGCTACCAGGTCGATCAGAACTGGCTGACCAATGCTCTGGCGCGCTACGATCTGGCTGAGTCGGAGCCGATCCGGCTGGGTCTGGGTGTGACCTATCAGAACGAATGCGTTCGGGTTA
This sequence comes from Ruegeria sp. SATB027, assembly GCF_059613825.1. NCBI lineage: Bacteria > Pseudomonadati > Pseudomonadota > Alphaproteobacteria > Rhodobacterales > Roseobacteraceae > Ruegeria > Ruegeria sp. SATB027. Next base: position 234,565 of record NZ_JBXWTH010000047.1, on the reverse strand, counting down.
ACATGTCCGTAAGTCGGCGCTTTACTTCAACATCCACTATTGAGCCTTCGACAGAATTCGGCTTTACCCTTTCTCTGACAGGGTACGCCCTTGAAGGCGGTGGCAAGACATACAAGAGAACATGCAGTTGATATCAGGTTTCTCCAGGTTTCTCCGTTCCGGTTGGCTTAAACCGGTCACACCGGCACTGGTTGCCGCAGTTTTTGCAATCGCGCCGCTTCAGGGTAGCGCGCAAAGCCTGTTCTCACCCGCGATCCGCGTCAATCAGGATATTGTCACTTGGTACGAGCTTGAACAGCGCCTGCAATTCCTGAATGTTCTGGGTTTGCCCGGTGGTAACGAAGCTGACGTCAGGGATGCCCTGATTGATGAAAAACTGCGCAGGCAGGTCATGCGCAGCGCCGGCGTGCAAGCGACGCCCGAGGCCGTTCAGCTGGGCATCGACGAATTCGCCTCGCGCGGACAATTGTCGTCCGAACAATTCCTGAAACTTCTCGGCGACGCGGGCGTCGACCCTGAAACGGTCCGAGACTATGTCGCGGATCAACTGGCATGGCGCGACTATATCAGCTCGCGCTATCTGTCGCAGGCGCGCCCGACCGAGGATGAGATTGATCGCGCGCTGGGCCAGACGGGCGGTGGCGGATTGCAGGTCCTGCTGTCCGAAATCATTATCCCGGTAAACCCGCAAACGGTTGCCCAGACCGAGTTGTTGGCCGAAGAAATCTCGCGCCTTGAAGGGCAGGACGCGTTTTCTGCTGCCGCCGCTCAGTATTCCGCAGCCGCAACACGGGGTCAGGGTGGACGTCTGGAGTGGCTGAACATCTCGAACCTGCCCCCGGCGCTTCAACCTGTCATCCTGGGGCTTCAGACCGGTGAGATCACCGATCCGATCACCCTGCCGAACGCGGTCGCCTTGTTTCAGATGCGGGGCTTGCGCGAAGTCGCAACCGGCGCTCCGCGTATTTCAAAGTTGGATTATGCCGCCTATTACCTGCCTGGCGGGCGCAGCGCCGAAACCCTTTCGCGGGCCGCGAAGTTGAAAGAAGAAATCGACACTTGTGATGATCTCTATGGCATTGCCAAGGATCAGCCCGCCGAAGTTCTGGACCGGGTCGAAGCCGCACCTTCCGAGGTGCCCGGTGATATTGCCGTGGAACTGGCCAAGCTGGACCGGAACGAAGCGTCGGCGAATCTGACCCGCAACAATGGTCAGACGCTTGTGTTTCTGATGCTGTGCAACCGCACGCGGGATCTGGGCGAAGACACCTCTCGGGGCGATGTCGCCAACGCGCTGGCGCAGCAACGTCTTCAAGCCTTTGCGGCCAGTCTGGTGGAACAGCTGCGGGCTGACGCTGTCATTACTCAGGAATGATGCGGCCCGTCGCGCTCAGCTGCGGCGAACCGGCCGGTATCGGTCCGGAAATCGCGGCCAAGGCGTGGGCTGAACTGCGCGATGCCTGCCCGTTCTTCTATATCGGGGACGCCAGCCACCTGCCAGCAGGCACACCCGTTGCTAAAATCGAACACCCAAGTCAGGTTGCTGAAGCCTGTCGCCGGGCCCTGCCCGTTCTTCAGATGGATTTTCCCGCCGCGAACGTAATCGGCCAGCCGAATCCGGCCAACGCGCCATCGGTGGTTGATGCCATCGAAACCGGTACCGAACTGGTACAGACCGGTGAGGCCGCAGCGCTTTGCACCGCACCGATCAACAAGAAAGCTCTGATTGACGGCGCAGGGTTCACCTTTCCTGGCCATACCGAGTTTCTGGCAGCCCTTTCCGGAACCCGCCGGGTAGTCATGATGCTGGCCAGCGAGCAGTTGCGCGTCGTTCCCGCGACGATTCACATTCCATTGTCACAGGTTCCCGCGGCACTTACCCCTGATCTTCTGCGCGAAACGATTGAAATCACTGCACGCGGTTTGCGTGATCAGTTCGGTATCGCGCATCCCCGCATCGCAATTGCAGGCCTGAACCCGCATGCAGGTGAAGGCGGCAAGATGGGCACAGAGGAGCTCGACTGGATTGCTCCGATGCTGGCCGATCTGAACCCCGAGGACGCGACAATTACCGGCCCCCACCCTGCGGATACGCTGTTTCACGCAGCCGCCCGCGCCCGCTATGACGCCGCCATCGCCATGTATCACGATCAGGCCCTGATCCCGATCAAGACGCTGGATTTCGACCGGGGCGTGAATGTCACCCTTGGCCTGCCGTTCATCCGTACCTCACCCGACCACGGAACAGCACTGGACATCGCGGGGAAAGGCATCGCCAACCCCTCCAGCCTGATCGAAGCCCTGAAACTTGCCCAACGCATGGTAAAAAGCTCTTGATCCTTCACCTGGCTGAAAATATCCCCGCCGGAGGCACAAAAATCTCGGGCACAGCCCCTTTCACAGGCGCCAAGGTATTCCGATCATGAGCGCTATAGACACGCTTCCCCCTCTGCGCGAGGTCATCGCAACCCACCAGCTTTCGGCGCGCAAATCGCTGGGGCAGAATTTTCTGTTGGATTTGAACCTGACTGCCAAGATCGCCCGACAGGCCGGCGATTTGTCAGAATGCGATGTGCTTGAAATCGGCCCCGGTCCCGGTGGGTTGACGCGAGGCCTGCTGTCCGAAGGCGCGCGCAAGGTCGTGGCCGTCGAAAAAGATACACGGTGCATTGCCGCCCTGAACGACATCGCCGCCGCGTATCCGGGTAGGATTGAGGTGATCAACGGCGACGCCCTGGACATCAACCCGCTTGAATATCTGACACCGCCAATCCGCGTCGCCGCCAACCTGCCCTACAATGTCGGCACCGAGCTGCTGGTGCGTTGGCTGACACCGCCCGAATGGCCCCCATTCTGGCAGAGCCTGACGCTGATGTTCCAACGCGAAGTGGCCGAGCGTATTGTTGCCCAACCCGGCAGCAAAGCCTATGGACGCCTTGCAATCCTTGCCCAATGGCGGGCCGAGGCACGTATCGCCATGTCGCTTCCCCCCGGGGCCTTCACTCCGCCGCCCAAGGTTTCAAGCGCCGTGGTCCACCTGACCGCCCTGCCCGAGCCACGCTATCCCGCCGATGCCGCCACCCTGTCGCGCGTCGTGGCTGCCGCCTTCAACCAACGCCGCAAGATGCTGCGCGCCTCACTCAAAGGCATTGCCCCGGATATCGAAGACCGCCTTCTGGCCGCAGGTATCAAGCCCACGGACCGTGCCGAGCAAGTCCCGCTGGAAGCGTTCTGCGCTTTGGCGCGCGAAGTTAAGAAAACCTGATCAAACGAAAAAGCCCCGAGTTAAACCTCGGGGCTTGGTTCTTTGGACATCGGCTTTATTCTGCCGCCTCCGGTGCGTCCCCCGTGTCGGCAGGAGCATCCTCTTTTGCCTCGGGTGCAGCTTTGGGCTTCCGGGCGCGTGGCTTGCGCGCGGGTTTTTCCTTGCGCGGCGCCTCTTCCGGTGTTTCAGCCGCCGGGGTTTCTTTGTTTTCCGGGGTCTCCACCAGACCGCTATCGGGCTCTGAAACTTGCTGAGACAGGTCCATCACATCAGGCTGCGGTGCTTCGGCCGGATCAGCCTGGCGGGTCGCTTCGCGTTCCTGACGTTCGGCACGTTCACGGTCGCGCTCGGCCTGGCGTTCGCGGTTCTGGCGCTCCTGCTCTTCACGGCGCGCGTCAATCTCGCGCTGCGCTTCGCTCAGCATCCGCAGGTAGTGTTCCGCGTGTTGCTGGAAGTTTTCTGCCGCCACGCGGTCATTCGACAGCTGAGCGTCACGTGCCAACTGGTTGTATTTGTCAATAATCTGCTGCGGCGTGCCACGGACCTTGCCTTCGGGACCCGAGCTGTCAAAAACCCGGTTTACGACGTTGCCGCCAGAAGGACGATTGCGGTTATTCTTGGCCCGCGAACGGGGTTTGGAAGATCTCATCTTACTTTACGTCAGCCTTATCAATGCGCTGTCGCTCAACCCGTGTTTTGCACTGCTCTAAGGCGTTTGCCGTGACGGGAAGTCGACTTTTTGGGCTTGGCGTCAGGGGTGCGCTGCAACAGCGTCAACCTCGCCGACTAATCCTGAGTAAGCATGTCCTGACGGCGCAGACAAGAGGAATCTCGGATTTTCACCAGCTTTTTTCTACAGGTCGGCGTTTTTTGCCGCAAACCCGCCGCTCATCCCGGCATTCTTGCGCCGACGACACGATCGCGAACGTCAAGATCGGGGATTACCCGGACGTCCACCAACCCGGCGGCATCGAACAAGGCTGACACTTTTGCCGCCTGCGTCGGACCGATTTCGACAAGAATTCGCCCGCCCGGCAACAGAAAATCCGGGGTCGCCGCCGCGATCCGACGATACGCGCCCAACCCGTCCCCCTCATCCGTCAGGGCCATGCGCGGCTCGTGCTCACGCACTTCGGGCGACAGTTCTTCCATCTCAGACCCTGAGATATACGGAGGGTTGGAAACAATCAGGTCGAATTTATCTTCAATGTTTTCGAACCAGTTTGATCGAAGGATCTCAATCCGCGTCTCTACCTGATGCTGAACCGCATTGGCACTGGCTTGCAGGCAGGCGGCTTCGCTCAGATCAACACCCACGCCCGTGGCACTGCTGCGTTCGGCCAGAAGGGTTATCAGGATACACCCCGAGCCCAGCCCCAGGTCGAGGACATGATCAAATGGTTCGCTCAACGCAGCTTCGATCAGGGTTTCTGTTTCCGGACGCGGATCAAGGACATCCCGGCTGACGCGGAACCTGCGGCCGTAGAACTCCCGCTCACCCAACAGATGCGACACCGGAACCCGGATGGCCCGCAAGGAGATCAACTGGTCATAACGCTCGGCGATTTCGGGCTGTAATTCTTCCGGGGCAATCAGTGTCACGCGACTGGCTTCAATCCGTGCAGCGTGGGCCAGCAACAGACGCGCGTCGCGTGCCGGATCGTCCACACCGGCCGCACGCAGACGCGCTGTCGCTGCCACCATGGCCTGTGCCGCTGTTTGCAGACCTGTCATTGTGCCATCTCGGCCAGCAGCCGGGCCTGATCATCCGCCGTCAGCGCATCAATCACCTCGTCCAGATCACCCTGCATCACCTGATCCAGCTTATATAGCGTCAGGTTGATCCGGTGGTCGGTCATGCGCCCCTGCGGGAAGTTATAAGTACGAATGCGTTCCGAGCGATCCCCCGAGCCAACCTGACTGGCACGATCTGCCGAGCGTTCACTGTCAATCCGCTGCCGCTCCAGATCGTACAAGCGCGTCTTCAGAACCTGCATGGCGATCTCGCGGTTGCGATGCTGGGACTTCTCGGAACTTGTCACCACCAATCCCGTCGGAAGATGCGTGATCCGCACAGCCGAGTCAGTCGTGTTCACGTGCTGTCCGCCCGCGCCCGAGCTTCGCATCGTATCGATTCGGATATCATTGGCGTCGATCTGGATGTCTACATCCTCGGCCTCGGGCAGAACCGCCACAGTCGCCGCCGAGGTGTGAATGCGCCCGCCGCTTTCGGTTTCGGGCACGCGTTGCACCCGATGGACGCCGGATTCGTACTTCAGTCGCGCAAAGACGTTGTCGCCTTTGATATGGGCTACTACTTCCTTGATGCCGCCCAGATCCGAGGCCTGTTCTTCGATAATCTCGAATTTCCAGCCACGCGCCTCGGCGTAACGCTGATACATGCGCAACAGGTCACTTGCGAACAAAGCGGCCTCGTCCCCGCCGGTGCCAGGGCGAATTTCCAGCATCGCCGGACGGGCATCTGCCGCATCCTTTGGCAACAATGCCAGTTGGAGCGCGTTTTCCGCCTTGGGGATGCGGGCCTGCAATTCGGGAATCTCCTCCTCGGCAAGCTCTTTCATGTCCGGGTCGGTCAGCATCGCCTGCGCTTCGGCCAGATCCCCCACCAGCTGTCGCCAGGCCATGATCTGATCGACCACAGGCTTGAGGTCGGAATATTCTTTGGCCAGCGCCGCAATATCACCACCCGATGCGCCATCTGCCATGGCTGCTTCGAGGTACTGAAAACGCTGGGTGATCTGTTCAAGACGTTCTTCGGGGATCATCCCGGCGGTGTCTCTCATCCGGGGGCTTTGGTCAAGGGCAACGTCATGCTAAGCTTGCGGCCATGAAACGGGTTTTACTTGCTCTGCTGCTGACAACCACGCCTGCCCTCGCCGATTACATCGGCCCTGACGGCAAGACGCGGGATTGCTATTGCACCGACACATCCGGGTCTCGCATCGAACTGGGTGAGATGATCTGCCTTCAGGTCGACGGACGCATGTTCACCGCGCAATGCCAGATGTCCCTGAACGTTCCCATGTGGCGCGAGGTTCAGGAAGGGTGTTTGTCGTCTGGATTACACTCGGACTGGCCAAATTTGGATACACCACCAGATGGTGACAACGCTCTCTGAGCGCTACAAGTCTTCCCACTTGCTCAAATTGTATGCCCTGCGTTGGAACAGTCTTAGTGCGACTGTTAGCAAAGTAAGTGGTACGGCGGCCAACACTGCGGGGCCAAATATATTGGGAAGGCAAAAGTTCTCACCAAGAATGACAGTTACCCCGGCCTGAAACGAAGCAACTATCAAGGTCACCAAGACAAACACAGCAACATTGGTTAATGGCGATGCCCAATACAGAAAGGGTCTTGGTTCAAAGCCAAGGGCTTTCAATCGTTCAAGCTCAGACTCAATTCTTATGTGCTGCTTAACACCGGCCTGCTCAATTTCAGCCAATGCATTATGGAACTTTTTCTCATAGTCACTCATACGTCCAATCTAGGAACTTTCCCCTTGGTTTCAATCTATTGAAGTGCCGCCAACCACCCATCGACTCGCGCCCTGTTCACCCCGAAATCCTTACGACCAAACCGCAAGCGGCCGTGAATGCGCAGGGTGTCTCCGTCCTGCTGAGCCGTGGTGTAGTCGGGAAAGCCGATCCATTTCGTGCGGGTGATATAGGTGATCATGCCCTCGCTGACCGAGCCGGCCAATACCGTAGTGCGCGGCGTGGTTTGGGCAATCTCATCAAGACGCTGCAACCCGTCGGGGCCGGTTTCAACAACGCGCAACACACCACCCGGCAAGTTCTGGCTTTCGGGCGAAACCAAAGCGACGTGCCACCGCGCAGGGTCTGACGGTGCCAGCCGGACATAGGCGCCTGCCCCAACCACAAGCGCAACCACTGCCCACAAAGCCATCTTTTTCATCCCGCTCCATCCCTTTTGTGAACCCTAAGCGGAACAAAACCGGCGGCAAGACATTCCACCGCGTCTTACCGCGACGTCACACCCGGCAGGATACACAGCATCTCATAGATCAGGTTGGCTGCTGTCAGTGCAGTGTTGCCCGATGGATCATAAGGGGGTGAGACCTCGACCAGATCGCATCCCACTATGTTTACCCCATGCAGGGCATGGATCAGTTGCAGCGCTTGCGGTGTCGAAAGACCCGCGATTTCCGGCGTGCCGGTGCCCGGAGCGTATGCGGGATCAAGGCTGTCGATGTCGTACGAGATGTAAACCGGGTGGTCCCCAATGATCTTGCGAACCTGCGATCCGATCTGGGTCAGGTTCTGCTGCCACAGCTCCCATGCGGGGAACTGGCGGAAGCCCCAATCCTTGGCTTCAGAAAAATCCGAGGCCGCATAGCCCGAGCCCCGAATGCCGATCTGGAACGTCTTGTCGGGAACAATCAGCCCCTCTTCATAGGCGCGGCGGAAAACGGTGCCGTGGGTTTCGCGTTCACCGAACATCTCGTCATTCACATCGGCATGGGCATCCACATGCACCAGCGCCACGGGACCGTGTTTGGCCTTGATGGCTCGCAGGATCGGCAGGGTGATCGAATGATCGCCCCCCATCGCCACAGGGATCACGCCTTTCGCCAAAATGGCGTCATAGCTTTCCTTGATGATCCTGAGGCTGTCTGCAAGCGAGAAGGTGTTGATCGCCAGATCCCCAATATCGGCTATCTGCAAGCTGTCGAACGGGGCCGCTCTGGTGGCCATATTATAGGGTCGGATCATCGCGCTTTCGCCGCGGATCTGCTTGGGGCCAAAGCGCGTGCCCGACCGCCACGACGTGCCGATATCCATCGGCACCCCCAGCACCGCCACATCCAACCCCTCAAGCGAGGAGGCCTGCGGCAGGCGCATGAATGTGTTCGGCCCGGAAAACCGGGCCAGATCATTCCCGCTAAGTGGTTGGTTGAATTCGGTCATGTGCGTAATGGTCCCGTCCCTGTTTGTCACTTGATCCAGCACATACCTTAAGCATGGCTAACTGTTGGTTAACGTGAACCCTTGCGGGTTTACCCTTCTGCTTCTAGCAGCTTGTTCCACCCCAACAGGCAAATGATCTGCGTCGCCACATGGGCCCCAGCAATCGCTGTCGCACCGGATGTATCAAAGGGCGGCGATACTTCGACAACGTCCCCGCCCTTGATATTGATCCCGGCAATGTCGCGCAGGATGATCTGCGCCTGAATCGAGCTTAACCCACCCCAGACCGGCGTGCCCGTACCAGGGGCAAAGGCCGGGTCAAGACCATCGATGTCGAAGCTGAGGTAAACGGGGCTGTCACCAAGAATACCTTTGATCTTTTGCGCCACGGCAGCAGGTCCCGATTCATAAACCTCGCGCGCATCGATGATGTTCACGCCCAGCGTATCCTCGTTCGTCGTGCGAATACCCACTTGGACCGAGCGCTTCGGATCGACAATGCCCGACTTTACAGCCTTGTAGAACATTGTCCCGTGATCCACGCGGGACATGTCATCGTCGGCCCATGTGTCGGTATGCGCATCGAATTGCAGCAGGGACATTGGCCCGAATTTCTCGGCATAGGCCTTGAGGATCGGAAAGCTGATATAGTGATCGCCACCCAGCGCGACCGACGCCACATCGGCAGCCAGAATGGTTCGGATGTGGTCGGTCAGCGTGTCAGGAAAGGCCGGGATATTGGCGTAATCATAAGCCATATCGCCATAATCCACGATCGCCAGTTCACTCAGCGCATCAAAGGGCCAGCCATAAGGCGCATCGGGCGACTGAAGCGCGCTGGCCTCACGGATCGCCCGCGGGCCAAGGCGCGTGCCGGGCCGGTTCGTAACTGCCTGATCAAACGGCACGCCAGTAACGGCGATGTCCACACCCTTCAGGTTCTTGGTGTAAAGCCGCCGCAGAAAAGACGTCGCCCCGCCGAACGTATTTTCATAAGACAACCCCTTGAGGTCCGGATTGGTGAATGCCTCATCCACCTGGTTTCTTGCGTCTTCCAGTGCCATGTCTTCTGTAGTCCCTTTCCCGAACCTTTATCAGCTCAACGGCTGCGCTTTTTCCACGATCCGCGCGAAAAACGACGCGCCCACCGGCGCGATTTCGTCGTTAAAGTTGTATTTCGGATGATGCAGCCCTGCGCCTTCGCCCTGCCCAAGGAACAGATAAGCACCGGGGCGCTTTTGCAGCATGTACGAGAAATCCTCGGCCCCCATCTCGCGCCCGGTATTGCCGGTGACGCGATCGTCTCCGGATATTTCACGCGCCACCTCGGTCGCAAATCCCGCCTTTTCGGCATCATTGATGGTGGCTGGGTAATCGACATTGTATTCCAATCGCGCCTCGACCCCATAGGATTTGGCCTGCCCCTCGACAATCTCGGCCATGCGCCGCATCACCATCTGCTGGACGTTCGGATCAAACGTTCGAACGGTGCCGTTGATATAGGCCGTATCCGGGATCACGTTGTTGACCGTGCCGGTGTGGATTTGCGTGACCGAAACGACAAGATCATCCAGCGCATAATGGTTGCGGCTGACAATGGTCTGAATGGCCTGCGCAATCCCACAGGCCGCCATAACCGGATCACGGGTTTCATGCGGCATGGCACCGTGGCCGCCGACACCCTGAATATGCACTTCGAACGTATCGACAGCCGCCATGATCGGCCCCGGCGTTGTATAGAATGTCCCTTCGGCAAATCCCGGCGCGTTGTGCAGCGCGTAGACCTGCGAGATGTCGAACCTGTCCATGATGCCTTCTTCGACCATCACACCAGCACCGCCGCCATCTTCCTCGGCGGGTTGAAATATCAGCGCCACGCGACCGCTGAAATTTCGCGTCTCGGCCAAATAACGTGCCGCGCCCAGCAACATCGTAGTATGCCCGTCATGACCGCAGGCGTGCATCTTTCCGGGGTTCTGAGAGGCATATTCAACGCCTGTTTCCTCGGTAATTGGCAACGCATCCATATCGGCGCGCAGGCCAATCGTCGGCCCGTCACCCTGCCCGTTGATGATCGCGACCATCCCGGTCTTTGCGATCCCCTCATGCAGTTCATCGACCCCGAACTCACGCAGACGTTCGGCCACAAAGGCTGCCGTTTCATGGCATTCGAATTCCAACTCGGGGATGGTATGCAGATACTGGCGCCATCTGGTCATGTCGGCAGAGAAATCGGCAATTCGGTTGACGACGGGCATCTGGGGTGGACTCCTGATCGGGACTGCGGAATGGATGCATCTGACACCGGAATGAAAGGGTTCGCAATGGCTGAAAATCCTCTGATCCATGACAGCGATGCAGGTATCGAACGGCTGCTGGAAATCATGCGCCGCCTGCGCGATCCGCAATCTGGCTGCCCGTGGGACATCGAACAGGATTTCGCGACCATCGCCCCCTATACGATCGAAGAGGCCTATGAGGTTGCCGACGCCATCGAACGCGAAGCCTATGACGAGCTTAAGGGAGAGCTGGGGGATTTGCTGTTTCAATCCGTGTTTCACGCCCAAATGGCAGAAGAAGCAGGACATTTCACCTTTCAGGACGTGGTGCGCACCATGTCCGACAAGATGGTTAGCCGCCATCCGCATGTGTTTGGCGATGAATCCCGCGACAAGTCGGCCGACCAGCAAACCAAAGATTGGGAAGCCATCAAAGCCGCCGAGCGGGCGGGCAAAGAACAAAAAGGTGCGCTGGACGGTGTGGCCCCAAACCTGCCCGCCCTGCTGCGGGCCCATAAGCTGCAAAAACGAGCCGCTCGGGTGGGGTTCGACTGGCCTGACGCCGGCCATGTGCTGGCCAAGATCACCGAAGAAGCCGCCGAACTGGAAGAGGCGCGCGAAAAAATGGATGCCGACGCGCTGGAAGATGAGTTCGGCGATCTGCTGTTCGTGATGGTCAATCTGGGCCGTCATCTTGGCATCGAACCCGAAGCCGCCCTGCGTCGCACCAATGCCAAGTTCACCCGTCGCTTTGAAAAGGTCGAAGCCCGGCTGGCCGAGCGCGGCAAGACCCCCACGCAAAGCGATCTGGCCGAGATGGATGCGCTGTGGGACGAGGTCAAAACGGAAGAGCATCGCGCCAATGGCAAACTCCCGCCGGTGGATGCACTGGCGGCGACCAGAAACGGGTAGACAAGCGATCCGACACTTGCGAGTGTCCCACCTTCACGACCCCCGGAGACGCCCATGCCCCCTCGCAAGATCATCATCGACACCGATCCCGGACAGGATGACGCCGTCGCCATCCTGCTGGCGCTGGCCAGCCCGGACGAGATCGAGGTTCTGGGTATTACGGCCGTCGCGGGCAACGTCCCGCTCGCCCTCACGGCCAAGAACGCCCGAATCGTTTGTGAATTGGCCGGACGTACGGATGTGCCGGTTTATGCGGGCTGCGACAAACCGCTGAACCGCCCACTTGTCACCGCGGAACACGTGCACGGGAAAACCGGGCTGGATGGCCCGGTCCTGCCGGATCCGCAGATGCCCTTGGCTGAAGGTCACGCTGTGGACTTCATCATCGACACCCTGCGCTCTGAAGAATCTGGGACGGTGACCCTGTGTCCACTGGGGCCGCTGACAAACATCGCGACTGCATTTCGCAAAGCCCCCGATATTATCGACCGCGTGCAGGAAATCGTCTTGATGGGCGGGGCATATTTCGAAGTCGGTAACATCACCCCCACCGCTGAATTCAACATCTATGTCGACCCAGAAGCTGCTGATATCGTTTTTAAATCCGAAAGGCCAATCGTTGTCATGCCATTGGATGTCACACACAAAGCGCTGGTGACCAAATCACGAAACGACGCGTTCCGCGCATTGGACAGCAAGGTTGGACATGCCGTGGCCGAGATGACGGATTTCTTTGAACGCTTCGACAAAGAGAAATACGGCAGCGCAGGCGCCCCCCTGCACGACCCTTGCGTCACTGCCTATCTGATCCGCCCCGAGCTGTTTTCGGGTCGCCACGTGAATGTCGAGATTGAAACAGGGTCCGACCTGACCCTGGGCATGACCGTTGCGGATTGGTGGGGTGTCACCAACCGCGCACCAAATGCGTTGTTCATGGGGGAAATCGACGCTGACGGCTTTTTCACCTTGCTGACAGAAAGGCTGGCCAGATTATGAGCGCCGCCCTCCGCCTTGCGCGCCCCGAAGATCTGGATCGCCTTATGACGCTGGTCACCGCCTTTCATACCGAGGCCGGGCTGACACAGGACGCCGACAAGACACGCAATGCCCTCGCCCCCATGCTGGATGGCATCCCTCATGGCTGTGTCTATCTGATCGGGCCCGGACGCGCGCCGTTGGGATATATCATCCTGACCTTTGGCTGGTCAGTCGAGTTCGGCGGCATGGACGGTTTCGTGGACGAGATCTATATACGCCCCGCCGTTCGGGGCCGCGGCATTGCCACCGAGGTTCTTTTGGACCTGCCCAAAGCTCTTGCCGGGGCAGGCCTGATGGCTCTTCATCTGGAAGTCGACCGAAACAATGAATCTGCCCAAAAGCTCTATCTGCGCACCGGGTTCAGACAACGTGACAGGTATATGCTGATGAGCAAGGTACTTTAGCGCGACTCGCCGCGGAAGATATTTGCCGGATTCATGTCCTGAACCGGGTCATTCGACGAAACCTGTTCTCCGGTTATCGGATACGTTCCCGGACCCGCGCAGGCGGACAATACTGTGATGGACGCTGTGGCGATTATCAGAAGGAATTTGGATACAGACATCGTAGTCTCCTTTCTGCAATGAAGACAAACTACGGCATTCGGTGTGGACGTGATAAGTAACAAGTTCACACATAAGAATAGATAAGCCACATTTTTATTGTCAAACACCTCCAAAACAGACGGATATATCCCTGAAAACTCTAACTTTTCTCAGGCCCGCGTGTGTCTTTCTCAAATAGCGGCATCTCGAAAAAAAGCAGGTGGTCGCGTGCGATTTCAGGAGTTTGGTAATAGGCGTCGCGCAGGTGAAAGCCCAAAGACAGGTATAACCGAGTCGCCGCTTCCAGGGGTTTGCCGGTGTCCATTCGAATATAGTCGAACCCAAGGTCTCGACACATTTCGATCAGCGAAAGCATGATGGCACAGCCTGCGCCTGTCCCTCTTGCTGCGTCAGTTACAAATACGCGTTTGATTTCAGCCACACCAGGATCGTACGTGTGAAACATGCCACAGCCAACCGGTTTCCCATGCAGCAATGCCAGTTTGATCCCACCGTTCGGCGGCGTGTGTTCCGCGTCGATGTTGTCCATTACACGGGTGTATTTTTCGCTTGGGTAGAAGGCCTGAACGATCTGGGCGGTTCTTTCATCCAGTGCCAGCAGGAAATCCCTGTAATCCCAACACAAACGCCGAACCGCTTCAAACTGGTCCGGCGTTTCCGGTTCGATGATGTTCAGCACAATGCGACTCCCGGATCAAACCCAGGGGCCAGCCTAGCACCACGCGCGTTACTTGCGAAGGATCGACGCGCCTGCGTATTCCGCAACCTCGCCCAGTGATTCCTCGATGCGGATCAACTGGTTGTATTTGGCCAACCGGTCCGACCGCGCCAGCGAGCCAGTTTTGATCTGACCGCAATTGGTCGCCACCGCCAGATCAGCAATGGTGGCATCCTCGGTCTCGCCCGAACGGTGCGACATCACGTTTGTGTAACGCGCACGGTGCGCCATATCGACGGCGCGCAGAGTTTCGGTCAGCGAACCGATCTGGTTCACCTTGACCAGCATCGAGTTCGCGCAGCCGCGCTTGATCCCTTCGGCCAAGCGCGCCGGATTGGTCACAAACAGGTCGTCGCCCACCAACTGCACCTTGTCGCCGATGGCGTCGGTCAGGGCTTTCCAGCCGTCCCAATCATCCTCGGACATGCCGTCTTCGATCGAGATGATCGGATAGTCATTGACCAGCGCCGCCAGATAGGCTGCGTTTTCCTCGGACGTCAGGGTGATCCCCTCGCCCGCCAGAACGTATTTGCCGTCCTTGTAATACTCGGTCGCCGCGCAATCCAAAGCCAGGTGGATTTCTTCGCCCGGTTTGTAGCCCGCCTTTTCAATGGATTTCAGGATGAAATCCAGCGCCTCGCGGGTGCTGGCGATGTTCGGGGCAAAACCGCCCTCGTCACCGACACCGGTGGCCAGACCGGCAGCCGACAGCTCTTTCTTCAGGGTGTGGAACACTTCGGACCCCATGCGCACGGCTTCGCGAATATTCGCAGCCGAGGTTGGCATGATCATGAATTCCTGAATGTCGATCGGGTTGTCAGCGTGTTCGCCGCCGTTAATGATATTCATCATCGGCACCGGCAGCACGCGGGCCGAGGTGCCGCCGACATAGCGATAAAGGGGCTGCGTGGTGAAATCGGCTGCCGCCTTTGCGGTGGCCAGCGACACGCCCAGAATGGCGTTGGCACCCAGACGGCCTTTGTTATTGGTTCCATCCAGTTCGATCATCGCCTGATCGATGGCCACTTGTTCTGTCGCGTCAAAACCCACCAGTTCCTCGGCGATCTCACCATTCACGGCGGCCACGGCTTCCAGAACCCCTTTGCCCATATAGCGGGATTTGTGGCCGTCGCGTTTTTCAACGGCTTCATGTGCACCGGTGGACGCACCGGACGGTACGGCGGCGCGGCCCATGGTGCCGTCTTCCAGAATCACGTCGACCTCGACCGTCGGGTTGCCCCGGCTGTCCAGAATTTCGCGCGCGTGGATGTCAATAATGGTGCTCATGAGGTCTGTCCCTATGGCTGCAGTCGGTTGCACGCGTCATAGCAGCAACCGGCCAAAAGTAAACCGGTTCCGTTATCGCTAACACGCATATCTACCGACCTTTAGGGCTAACAGTTTGCTGTTTGCGCCAACAGGTTCACGCCGGAACCAGATTGCGCGCCAAACGTCGCTCGCGGATAAAGGTATACAGGCCAGATCCGATGATGAGGCTCGCCCCTGCCATTGTCAGCGCGTCAGGGCGTTCCCCGAACATCAGCATTCCGGCAAGGATCGAAAACACCAAACGCGTGTAACGGAATGGCATCATGGCCGAAGCCTCGCCAACCCGCATGGCCGTAACGATGCCGTAATACCCTAGAACACCAAAACCGATCGCCCCCAGATACGGACCTGCCTGGCCGCTTTGTACCGGCACGAAGGGTGTTCCTGAAACAACCATCAACAGCAACCCCGCCAGCGCCACTGCGATATACGCCTGCATCGCCACAACGGATGAAGCCACCCGAACATCCAGCTTGCGGGTTATCAGATCACGCGCCGCAATCGCAAACACGGTCAGCACGACAAACAGCGAGTCCGGCTGAAACCCTTCCAATCCGGGGCGAATGATCATCAGAACACCGACAAAGCCGACACCAATGGCACTCCAGCGGCGCCAGCCGACCTGCTCTCCCAGAAACAGGGCCGCGCCCATGGTCACGGCAAGCGGCATGGCCTGAAACACGGCGGCGACAGTGGACAGATCGATCAGCGACAGCGCGGTGACAAAGGTCACGGCACCGAATCCTTCTGTCCCTGCGCGCAGCATCGGCAGCAGTTTCCACGCCACGGGATCGAAAATGCGTTTGCGGGTGACCACCGACATCACCGCAAAGACAAGCCCGCAGAACACACCCAGACACACCATGATCTGACCGGTCGGCACAGCGCCCGACAGGAACTTGATGAACATATCCTCAAGCGAAAAGGCCGCCATCGAGCCGATCAGCAAAAGGATGCCGTTTACGTTATTCATGCGCGCGTCCACAGGAAAAGGGTACTTGGGGTGCAGTGTCCGGGCACATGAACCGCAACCAGCGACGTCTGGCAAGCCATTTCCCGACACGTTCAATGAATTAACGTGTTCGGGCCGTTCGCGATTTGTGATGGATCACTTCTGCTTGAGCGGTACGCCGTACAGTTCCAGCCGATGCCCTTTCAGCTTGTACCCAAGCTTGGCGGCGATCTTTTCCTGCAGGGCTTCGATCTCGGGGTCAACAAATTCGATAACCTCGCCCGAGTGCATGTCGATCAGGTGATCGTGGTGATCACGCTCGGCATCCTCGTATCGGGCCCGCCCATCGCCGAACTCCAGACGTTCCAGAATTCCGGCCTCTTCGAACAATTTGACCGTACGATACACCGTCGCAATTGAGATGCCTGTGTCGATGGCAGAAGCACGCGCGTACAGTTCTTCGACATCCGGATGGTCGTCGCTTTGTTCCAATACCTGCGCGATGATCCTTCTTTGACCGGTCATGCGCAGACCCTTGGCCTCACAACGTCCAATAATCGTTTCCGACATGATGCCCCTCAGAATTGCTCGGGTGTCTGTCTTAGTATGTCTGCGCACTTTGCGCCACAGGGATTTCTTCTTTTCCGTTGAAGTTAAGCCACGCGCGCCAAATCAGCCCAGACCGGCAAATGATCCGATGCGATATGTGCAGGGCGCGCGTCATGGACACCATGCGCAGTGGCCCTGACGCCCGCGCCCAGCGCGATCCGATCCAACGCGCCCAGCGGCTGCGCCGCGGGAAAACTTGGCTTGGGGGGCAGGAAACGCATTTCCGGCGCGAGGTGATCCAGAATCGGCTGTCGGGACCATTCGTTGAAATCCCCCGCCCAGACAGTCGGCATCTGCTCCAGCTCTTTATCAAACCGCCTGATATGCGAGATCTGCTGACGTCGCGATGCAGGCAACAGCCCCAGATGCATACCCATCACCCGCAACGGCCCGATTTGGGTATCAAATTCGACACGGACCGCGCCGCGCGGTTCAAGCCCGGGCAATTCGTGATGTCCGGTCCGCCGGACCGAAAGGCCCTCGCCACGCCAGATCACCGCGTTGCCATGCCAGCCCAGACTACCGGCACCGCCCAGATCGACGATCTGCCACCCCGCTTCATCCAACATGAAATGCGGCAGGGCCGCCGGGCGCGGCGGCAGACGTTTGTCGGCCTCCTGCAACACAACGATATCGGCCTGCATATGTTCGATGACCTGCAAAATGCGCTGCGGCTGGCGCCGGAAATCCAGCCCGAGGCATTTCTGAATGTTATAGCTGGCAATGCGAAGGGTGGAAGATGACTGCATGTAGATTTGACCAGTGGGCTTGACCCAAAGTGACACGCCTGCCGCCGGACGCAACCCTTCAGTTTCACTTCGCAGCAACGGCAACCGGGGAAGTCGCCTTGGCATGGTATATCGCTTAAAAACCCGGCACGTGACGCGGCCGGAAACAAATGGGTTTCCCCTCAATTCATCCGGGAGCGGCAGGACGGAAGTGCCGCAGTTTCAGCGCATCCAACACCGATTTAGACCGGACAAAACAATTCGCCCCTCCCAGCGAAACCATACCGCACCGAGCGACTACCAGAGATGTTTGACCGTCACGTACCACAGAACGTGGCGTGCACGACCTCGTTATCGGTCGGGGGCCGTTTCAGATCGTCCGCATCTGCCTGATCGTCGTAAGGCCGCGCGAGGACGGCGTTCAGCCGATGGAACGGCCGGTAATCCCCCGCCACCGCTGATTGGATCATCTGCTCGACACGGTGATTGCGCGGAATAAAGGCCGGGTTCGCTGCTGTCATCACGTCATGCGGTGACGCCTCACGTGCCAAACGTGCACGCCAGCCCTCTGCCCAGCTGTCAAAGGCCTGCGGGTCGATAAACTGATCGCGCGCGGTATCTTTGCCCAGCGCACGGAAGGTGTTGGTGAAATCAGCCTGCCCCTCGGCCATGCGTTTTAGCAGATCGGTGATCAGCGCCTGATCGCCTTCTTCAGCGGTCGTCAGTCCGACCTTTGCCCGGAACCGGGTCAACCAGTTCTGTTGCAGCAGGTCCGGCATGGCGTGCACGATCTCGGTCGCCTCCTCAACAGCGGCGTCCTTGTTGTCCATCTGCTGGATCAGTGAAGTTGCCAGCTGCGCCAGATTCCACACTGCTATATCTGGCTGGTTGGAATAGGCATAACGGCCCATCCGATCTATCGAGCTGTAGACCGTATTGGGGTGATAAACGTCCATGAAGGCACAGGGGCCATAATCGATGGTCTCACCCGCGATCGAGCAATTGTCGGTGTTCATGACCCCATGGATAAAGCCCACGCTCATCCACCGAGCGATCAGGCGGGCCTGCGCATCCCGAACGGCGCGCAGCAGGCCCATTGGCCCTTCGACGCCGGGATAGTGGCGCGCGATGGCATACTCTGTCAGACGCCGCAGATTTTCCAACTGCCCCCGCGCGGCAAAGACCTGAAAGGTACCTACTCGCAAATGGCTGGTTGCAACCCGGGTTAGCACCGCACCGGGCATCGGACCCTCCCGGAACACGGTTTCACCGGTCTCTACCGCCGCCAGCGCGCGTGTTGTGGGGATGCCCAGCGCGTGCATCGCCTCGGACACCACGTATTCGCGCAGAACCGGACCCAGCCACGCCCTGCCGTCGCCCCTACGTGAAAACGGCGTCGGACCCGAACCTTTCAGCTGAACATCCCGCCGCACACCATCCGTTCCGACAGTTTCGCCCAACAGCACCGCGCGCCCGTCCCCAAGCTGCGGGTTGTACTGGCCAAACTGATGCCCGGAATAAAGCTGCGCGATGGGGTCCGCACCATCGGGGATGCGATTACCTGCAAAGGCTTCCGCCATCTCTTGCACGTCGCCCGGATGGACCTCCAACAGCCGTGCCAGATCATCATTGAACGCGATCAACTTGGGCGCGCGTACAGGCGCCGGATTCTGTCGCGCAAAAAACGCGTCCGGCAGGCGGGCATATGAGTTATCGAATGGAATGGTCAGTGTCATGCGGCAAACATATTCCCCGTGCGCACGAATACCATAGCGGATCACACCTTGCCGTGCATAATCGCGTCAAACACACGAGGGCCACATGACCGCACAAGAGATCATCGACCGCCTGAACCTGCAACCTCACCCCGAGGGCGGCTGGTACGCGGAAACCTGGCGCGCCGAGAACAAGGGCCGCCCGACCGGCACCTGTATCTACTTCTTGCTGCAGGCGGGGGAAAGCAGCCACTGGCACCGGGTCGACGCGACCGAGATCTGGCTCTACCACGCGGGCGCGCCATTAATCCTGTCCTTGAGCGCAACAGACAAGGGCCCGGCGGTTGACCATGTGCTGTCGCCTGATTTGTCTCGGGGCGCACCGCAACTGATTGTTCCCACCGGCCATTGGCAGGCCGCGCGCAGCACCGGTGATTACACACTGGTCAGCTGTACAGTGTCTCCCGGATTTCAATTCGATGGGTTCCAACTGGCAGAACCTGGGTTTGATATCCCTCGGGGATAGGCTGGTCTGGGGATGCTCTGAAAAGGTGAGTTTACAGAAAGTTACACATTTATCATTCTGTAAACGCAACCGCAGGTATCGGAGCATCGGGTGATTGCGAAACACATCTTTCTGGTCCTTCTGCTTCTGTTCGCAAGCACCGGTCTTGCAAACGCCGAGACCGCCTGCGCAGAATCCCCCCTTTCATCCGAATTGGCACTACCCGATCTGGAGGAGGAATTCGCAACTGAACACATCGAACCTGCAGCGACTGTCGAACCTGCGGTGCTGATCTCGAAACGCCCTGCGCTGCGCCCTTGCAAGTTCCGCCAGTTTGAAGTGGGTCGTCAGCGTATGCGCGACCGCGGCGCGGTCTGTGGTGACTGGACCATCTTGGGCGAAACCCGCACGTCTTTGGCTGGAAAAGCGCAAGGTTGCGGCATCGCCAACCCGGTCCGGATTTACAGAATTTCGGATGTTGCGCTCAGCCAGTTTTCGCTGATGGACTGTCAGACAGCTGTCACGCTGAAAACGTGGATCGAAAACGTCGCCAAACCCGTCTTCGCTGATCTGGGTGGTGGGCTCAAGGGGATGCGCGTTGTTGGCCACTATGCCTGCAAGACGCAGAACAGCCAGCCCTATGCGCGCATTTCCGAACATGCGCGGGGTCGGGCCATCGATATCTCGACCTTCGTGTTGCAGGACGGAACGCAGATCACCGTTCAGGACGGGTGGAGCGATACCGATCAAAGCGCCGTGTTACAAGAGTTGCACAGCGGAGCCTGTGGCCTGTTCGGAACTGTTCTTGGTCCTGATGCTGACCGGTATCACAAAGGGCATTTTCACTTCGACACAGCCCGACGCAGTGGCAAGCCTGTGTGTCGATAACGCGTTAGCCAGTACCTGGATGTAGCCTCAACCCACCGGTTGAACGCTCACTGAACTGACCATGCCGCCGCCTACCAGCGCTTTCACCCCGGTTGTTCCGGGGCACGAGGTTGGCAATCCCCGCGCCACGCGCACGGCCAGATAGGCAAAAGCCTGCGCCTCGAGCATGTCACCGTCCAGCCCCACGGCCTCGACCGGTTCGACCGGGCAGTCGAGGGACACGCGCAGCATCTCCATCAACACCGGATTGCGCCGACCGCCGCCTGTAACCAGCACGCAAGACGGCGGTTGCGGACAGTGTTCCATCCCCTGCACCACCCCCGCTGCGCACATCCCGGTCAGGGTCGCCACCGCGTCAGCGTCACCCAGTTCTTTCACCAGGTCGATCATCTCAGAGAAATCATTCCGGTCCAGCGACTTGGGCGGCATGCGTGCGAAGAAAGGCTCAGCCAGAAACAGCTCCAGCGCACCCATTTCGACGGTGCCATTGCGCGCAACTGCTCCATCCCGGTCCATCGGCTGCCCCAGCCGGGCCTGCATCAGGTCATCGACCGGTGCATTCGCCGGCCCCGTATCAAAGGCAAGCAGCGCCCCCGGCGCCTCGGGACCATCAAAGCTTGGGTCCACATAGGTCAGATTACCAACACCACCCAGGTTTAGAAAGCACAACGGGCGGTCCGCACCAAACCACTTGGCGCAAGCAAAGTGAAAAAACGGCGCCAGCGGAGCACCCTCGCCCCCCATCGCCACGTCATCGCTTCGGAAGTCCCAAACCACCGGGCGCCCCAAAGCCTGCGCCAGACCAAGACCATCGCCCACCTGCAATGTCCCGCGCCCGCGCGGTTCATGCGCCAGCGTCTGGCCGTGAAAGCCGATCAGATCCACGTCTTCGAACTCGGACAGCGCCTCGGCATGGGCAAAGGTCACCATCTCAGCTGCCGCATCGACTTGCGGGCCGTGCCATTGCCCCAAAGCCGCCCGCAGAATTTCGCGTTCGGCTTCGGTATAGGCGCGATAACCGCTTTTCCCGAATCCAGCGATGGAGTGCCCGTCGGTTTCCACTACCGCAGCGTCCACCCCGTCCAGCGACGTACCGGACATCGCGCCCAATGCCCGAACCATTCCGTGTTTCTTGATGGTTTGGCCCACGCCTGCCTCCTGATCTGGCAATGTTTCCGCCGTGCCCGGGGTTTCCGGACTTCACCTCTGGGTTGCAGCTTGGTCAAGGTGCTTTTGTTATGCCGCCTTGGCAAGCCTTCTGATTGGGCGCGTCGGTTTTTTTCCGACGTCGCGCTTCAGGATCAACACCCCGGCCATCAAGCTGCGCGCGCATATCACGGCACGCGCTTTTAGAGTGAAAAGGTGGCTTTTCCTCATCCGCAGCGCCGCCTATACAGTGCCCCGCAACACAAACCCCGAGGGCACGATATGACCTACCACCCCAAATCGGATTTCATCGCCACGATGATCGAGCGCGGCTTCCTCGCCGACTGCACCGATTATCAGGGCCTTGACGACGCGCTGATCAGTGGGTGCAAGCCGGCCTATATCGGCTTTGATGCAACGGCCAAGTCGTTGCATGTGGGCAGTCTGATCCAGATCATGATGCTGCGCTGGTTCCAGAAGACCGGTCATCAGCCGATCACCCTTATGGGCGGCGGCACCACCAAGGTGGGCGACCCCTCGTTCCGCGCGGATGAACGCCCCCTGCTGGGTCCCGAACAGATCGACGAAAACATCGCAGGCATCAAAAAGGTGTTCGCGGCCTATATCGATTACGACACTGACGCCGAAAACAAGGCGCTGATGTTGAACAATGCCGAATGGCTGGATGATCTGAACTACCTCGATTTCCTGCGCGACATCGGGCGGCATTTTTCGGTCAACCGGATGCTCAGCTTTGAATCGGTGAAATCCCGGCTGGATCGCGAACAGTCGCTGTCGTTTCTCGAGTTCAACTACATGATCCTGCAAGCCTATGACTTTCTGGAACTGAACCGCCGCTATGGCTGTGTTCTGCAAATGGGCGGCAGCGACCAGTGGGGCAACATTGTCAACGGTATCGACCTGACACGCCGGG
Organism: Ruegeria sp. SATB027; assembly: GCF_059613825.1. Lineage (NCBI taxonomy): Bacteria > Pseudomonadati > Pseudomonadota > Alphaproteobacteria > Rhodobacterales > Roseobacteraceae > Ruegeria > Ruegeria sp. SATB027. The sequence goes on along the minus strand of NZ_JBXWTH010000047.1, from coordinate 212,032 downwards.
TGCTGGATCACGAAATCTACGGCCTGACCTCTCCCTTGTTGACCACCAGCGACGGCAAGAAGATGGGCAAATCGCAGGATGGCGCGGTCTGGCTGAACGCCGAGATGCGCTCGCCCTATGAATTCTGGCAGTTCTGGCGCAACACCACCGATGCGGATGTCGGGCGGTTCCTGAAGCTCTATACCGAATTGCCGGTGGACGAATGTGACCGTCTTGGCGCGCTTGCCGGGTCCGAGATCAATGAGGCCAAAATCCGCCTCGCCAATGAGGTGACAGCCCTTTTGCACGGGGCGCAAGCTGCGGCAACGGCCGAAGCCACGGCCCGTGAAGTGTTCGAAAAAGGTGGCGTTGGAGACGATCTGCCCACCCTGACCCTCAGCGCGGATGAACTGGGCGACGGCATGTCCATCGTCCAGATCATTGTCAAATCAGGTCTGGCCAAATCCGGCAAAGAGGCCAAGCGCCTGATTGCCGAAAACGGGGCCAAACTGGACGACGCTCCGCTGACGGATGCAGGTTTGATGATCGACGCGGGCGCATTGTCATCCCCGATCAAGCTGAGTGCAGGCAAGAAACGCCACGCATTGGTGCAACTGGGCTGACGCCCCTTTCACCTTTGATTGCAAAGCAGGAAACGGCCACCCGATTGGGTGGCCGTATCTATTTTGGAATGGGCAAGGCTACTGACGTCCCTTTCCGCGACCGGGCCGGTCGCTTTCGCCCTCGTCGTCATTGGCGTTGTTTCCGCGACCCGGACTGCTGCCCTCGCCGCCGTTGCCGCCGCCATTGTTACCCTTATCGCCACCTTTGCCGCCGCCGTTATGGCCCTTTCCGCCGCCGTTATTGCCTTTGCCACCGCCGGGTTCACCATCGCCACCACCGGGTTCCCCGCCACCGCCGCCGGGCTCTCCACCGCCACCGCCGGGTTCTCCACCGCCACCGCCGGGTTCTCCACCGCCACCGCTAGGTTCTCCACCGCCACCGCCGGGTTCTCCGCCACCACCGGGTTCTTGGCCGCCGTTGTCAGGTTCTCCACCACCGCCGGGGCCGTCTGGTCCAGCCGCGTTCGCAAATCCCGCCCCGCCGGGTTCTGAACCGCGACTTTCACCCCGATTCTCTGCCAGACCGGACAGGCTTGCCGTTGGCACATCTGTCAGCAAAGCGGCCAGGCCCGGGCATTGCGCCCCGGTAACGCGCAGCGTTGTCTCAAAATCCGGTCGCTTCTGAAGTCTGTCCAGAAAGCTCGGGGTCACCTGAACACAATCGCAAAGACCGGCATAGTCGCCTGCATTCGCAAGATTTCGAGCCGTTTTCCAGTTACACGTTTCCGGCGCTGCAACAGCACTGCCGGCAACCACAATCCCAAAGACAGGTGCAGCCAGAACAGCGCCCAGTGTTTGTTTCATACCATTTACCATATCGGAACCTCCTGACGAAAAAACACGCAATGGCTGTGATTACTTCGTTCACGAACAGGCGCGTTTTCGTGAAGCGCGGATTAAGATGCCTTAAAGATGCGTATTGACCCGGCGGCGGTCAGTCCGCCCCGCCCCTTTAGGCGTTCAGGCTCAAAGATGTGGACACCGCCCCTGCAAAGCAGTTATTGAACAGTTGTTCATATCCTAGGGAGGAGTTCCGATGCACTTGTCCACCACAGCCGCTCTTGTCACCGGCGGCGCATCCGGTCTGGGTGAAGCCACCGCCCGTCACTTTGCCGCGCAGGGCGCGCAAGTCACTATTCTGGACCGTGACGCGGACCGTGGCGCTCAAGTCGCCTCCGAAATCGGCGGATATTTTGCGCTGACGGATGTAACCGACGAAACCTCGGTCGCAGCTGCCGTGCGCCACGGCATGGACAAGATGGGCAAGATCACCGCGACTGTGAACTGCGCGGGTATCGCTTATGGAATCAAGACAGTCGGCAAGGATGGGCCCCACCCGCTGGACGCGTTCCAGCGTACGATCGACATCAATCTTGTCGGCACATTCAACGTCTCAAGGCTGGCCGCTGCCGAGATGGCAAAGAACGAACCCGAACCGGACGGGGCGCGCGGTGTGATCATCAACACTGCATCTATTGCCGCATTCGACGGCCAAAAGGGACAGGCGGCTTATGCTGCATCGAAAGGCGGGGTTGTTGGCATGACCCTGCCAATGGCCCGCGATCTGGCCTCGACCGGGATTCGCGTCATGACCATTGCGCCGGGTATCTTTATGACCCCGATGCTGGCGGGCCTTCCCGAAGACGTGCAGAAACAACTGGCCGCCGACGTCCCGAACCCGGCCCGCCTGGGTGACCCCAAGGAATACGGGCGGCTGGCCGGTTTCATCGTTGAAATGGGCTACCTGAACGGCGAGGTCATCCGCATCGACGGCGCTCTGCGGATGCGGTAAGACAGCTCTATGTCGGAGCGCCAGAAAATGCAGTCCGGGCAGTGGTACTGCTGTCTCGATCCTGAGTTGGACGATCTGCGCGCGCGGGCACGACGGGCTGTTCACGCTCACAACACCTGTCCGCCCGACACACGCGGCGCGATGGCCCCGGAACTACACGCGCTGCTGGGCCATGTCGGCGAGGACTGTTTTCTCGAAGCCCCTTTTCACTGCGCGTATGGAATGAACATCCATCTGGGCAGCCGGGTTTTCTTCAATGCCGGATGCGTGGTTCTGGACACGGCCCTCGTTCGGGTCGGCGACGACACGATGTTTGGCCCCAATGTTCAGATTTACTGCGCCCATCATGCCAAAGACCCGGCTGATCGGGCACAAGGGTTGGAAATCGGCCTGCCCGTCACCATCGGCAGGCGGGTTTGGGTTGGCGGCGGAGCGATCCTGTTGCCCGGCGTAACCATAGGCGACTACGCCACAATCGGCGCTGGCAGCGTCATCACCAAAGACGTCCCCGCCAGAGAAACCGTGGCAGGTAATCCGGCAAAACGTATGGCGCGCTAAGCGCTTTCAGCCTTCTCTTCGAGCGTCAGCCATTCCTCTTCAGCGGCCGAGAGTTTCTCCTGCCGCTCAACCAGCGCCTCGGTCGCTTTTTGGAACTTCACCGGTTCGCGCGTGAACAGCTCGGGATCGGACATCAACTCTTCCAGCTTGGCAATCTCGGCCTCTAGGCGCGCGATCTCGGCAGGCAGTTTCTCCAGCCGGTGCTTTTCCGAGAAGGATAGGCCGGATTTCGGCTTTTCTTCCTGCTTGATCTTTGGCTTTGAAGCTTTTGCTTTTTCTACGCTTTTTTGGATCACGTCGCCACGCTGCGCGATGTAATCCGACCAGCCGCCAGCATAGACTGTCGCCCGTCCGTTCCCCTCCATCGCGATGGTGGTTGTCGCCACGCGGTCCAGAAAATCCCGGTCATGGCTCACCAGCAGAACGGTGCCGTCATAATCATCCAAAAGCTCTTGCAGCAGGTCCAGCGTCTCGACATCCAGATCGTTGGTCGGTTCGTCCAGCACCAGAAGGTTCGAGGGTTTCGCCATCAGCTTAGCCAGTAACAACCGGGCTTTTTCCCCACCTGACAGGGATTTCACGGCTGCTCGGGCCTGCCGTTCGTCAAACAGAAATTCCTTGAGATACCCTACAACATGTTTGGGCTGCCCGCCCACCATAACCTGATCGGCCTTGCCCGACACCCGCATTTCCGGATCGCCGGTCAGACTGTCCCACAGGCTCATCTCGGGGTCCAGTTGGGCACGGGTCTGATCGAACACCGCGATTTCAAGGTTCGTCCCCAAGGAAACCGAGCCCTCGTCCGGCTCCACCTGCCCCAGCAGCATCTTCAGCAACGTTGTTTTGCCAACACCGTTCGGCCCGACAAAGGCCACCCGGTCACCGCGCTGCACCAGCAGATCAAAGTTCCGAACGATCTGCTTGTCGCCAAACCCTTTGGCCAGCGCCCTGGCCTCAATCACTTTACGGCCTGATTTTGGCCCGGCCTCCAGTGCCATTGCAGCCGAACCCTGACGTTTGATCTGCGCCGCCTTTTCGGCCCGCAACGCCTGCAAGGCCCGCACCCGGCCTTGGTTACGTTTGCGTCGGGCGCTAATGCCCTCTACCGCCCATTTCGCTTCGGACTTGATCAGGCGGTTCAGCTTGTGGCGTTGCTGGTCCTCTTCCTCCCAGACCTTGTCCCGCCAGGCCTCAAAGGCTTCAAAGCCCTGTTCCTGTCGCCGAACAGCCCCCCGGTCGATCCAAAGTGTTGCCCGGGTCAACGCCCTCAAAAAGGCCCGGTCATGCGAGATCAGCACAAAGGCCGCTCGGGTCGCGCCAAGTTCGCGTTCCAGCCACGCGATGGCTTCGATATCCAGATGGTTGGTCGGCTCGTCCAGCAACATCAGATCCGGAGCTTCTGCCATCAGCTTGGCCAGCGCAGCCCGCCGCCTCTCTCCGCCCGAAGCCGTCTCAACCGCCCGTGAAGGATCGAACTTCAACCCTTCACCGGCCCGTTCAACCTTGTAAAGTTCTCCCGGCTCCAACCCGCTGGAGGCGTAATCCCCCAACGTGGCAAAGCCTTCCATTGTCGGATCTTGCTCCATATAGCCAACGGATTTTCCGGGCGGCACGACGATCTCGCCCCGATCCGCCTCGACCAGACCGGCCATCACTTTCATCAGCGTGGATTTTCCGGACCCGTTTCGCCCCACCAGCGCAACACGATCACCGGGTTGAACCACCAGATCCAGTTCGGAAAACACCGGGTCACCCCCGAAAGTCAGGGAAATGCCGGACATCTGCAACAAAGGAATTCTCGCCATGTGCGCCAGCTAAACCGGCTGACACATTGCGTCAACGCCCCGTCTTCACCTTTTCAAAAATACTCAATCTACCCGGCCACCGCCCGCAACAGACGTTTGCGTGCCGGCGGGATCGCACCGATTTCCACCCCTGTGAAAACGTGCAGCGTGTTCATGTGGCGATCCACCACTGCATGATCGCTGACCCAACCGCCCATCATCAGATAGGTCCGCAACAAGGGTGGCATCCGCAGCATTGCCTTTTTCACATCCGGTCTGCGCCGCAGACGCGCGGCAAATCGAAACACATCCGGAGCCTTCACACGCGGCAACCAACGTTTCGGGCCCAAATGGCGGTGTTTGAGCATCGCAAACGCATCCAGATACTGCTCAGTTTCGGTTCCGGCAAAAGAGGAACATCCAAACAGCATCTCGACGTTGTTCCGGTCAACGTAGGCCGTCATTGCCCCCCAGGCTACACGCAGGATGTCGGGGTCGCTGTGATCGGGATGGATACAAAATCGTCCCATTTCAACCATCCGGCCTTCGAAGCCTTCGAGCGAGGTCAGGTCGTAGAACTGTGCCGAATAACTTCGCCCGATCTCGCCGCCACTATCCATGGTCAGCATCCGAAAGCAGCAGACCAGCCGGTCTGCCGAGCGCATATCCTCGATCAGGATATGGCTACAGCGTGCATCAAACTCGTCGCAGTCCGGTTGCTCTGTGCCAAAAGCCAAGGTCCGCAATGCCTGAGCTGTTCTGATATCCTCGGGCGATTGCGCCAGTCTGGCGCGATAGCGCCCCTTGCTTAACAAAACTGCCGTTGCCACGGTCGCGTCCTCCACGGTTGCCGACCCTCAGGCGTCGGTACGACACCGTTAGCACAAGACATGTGACTGCCCTGTGACTACCGCAAGGTTTTGGCGCAAATTAGTTGGCGCCCGGAATGTTGGCCGGATTGAAGTTGCCGATATTGCCCAGCAGCTGACGCAGGAAGCCTTTGTCCTGAACGTTGGAATCGGTAACGCGGCGCTCCAGAGCAATCACATTCCCGTCTTCAAGACCAAAGCGTTCGATATTTCTGACAACACCGCGCTGATCAAAACTGATGGCAACCAGTTCGCGGGATACCACCTCGGGCCGTTTCGGACCGTAGTGACGCACGCGAGAGCGGACATAGTAATAGCCCGAATCCCGAACCACGCCGGATGCGCCCGGCGCGCCGATGGCCTCTTGCACGCTGTCCCGCGTGTCTACGCCCACTTTGATTTCCGCCAGTTCCTCGGCCGGTGGCACATAGCCGTGATTCTTGAAGACAGCCGTACAAGCTCCGGTCGCAGCCAGACAGGCAACAAACACAAGCGATTTCGCAGCTGGTTTCAACCGGTTCACTACCTTCAACATCTGCACCCTCTTGCCTTGGCCTTCTTCGGCTTCTATCCGATTACATAAACCGTTGCCACGGTTCAACACATAGAAAGGCTCACGAATGAGCAACGCGACATCATTTCGGGTGTCAGACCTGCCGCAGAACGCCCCGACACGGTTCGATCTGCGCCCTGCAACCACCGTGCTTGAGCAAATCAGGCAAGACCTTGGGCTGCTGGGGCTGCGAAAGCTCAGCTTTTCCGGCGACCTGCGGGCGCAGGGCAAACGGGACTGGGTTCTAAACGGCAAACTCGGTGCAACTGTCACCCAACCTTGCGTGGTGACGCTGGAACCGGTGACGACAAGGATCGACATTCCAGTGCACCGGACATTTCTTGCGGATTGGGCAGACCCTGATGATCCAGAGTTCGAGATCCCTGAAGATGACGAATCTGAACCTTTGGGACCGGAAATTGATCCGGCCCTTGTCATGATCGAGGCCCTGTCTCTGGCTTTGCCACAATATCCACGGAAAGACGGCGCGGAACTGGGTCAGGCTGCCTACACAGAACCGGGCAAACAGGCGATGACGGATGACGATGCCAAACCCTTTGCAGGATTGGCAGGATTGCGCGATGTGCTAAAAAAAGACGAGTGACAGGTGCCGGATTTCCTGTCATAGCAGGCGGTCAGAAAAATCGCTTGAACATGCCGAGAATCGCAGTATTTTCGCGCGCTCATCGGATTTTGGGTTGGACATTGCGGGGCTCGTCGCCTAAACGCGCGTCAAACCACGATAAACGAACTACGAAACCCGGGTCGGCAGCGAATCTGCGGCCCCCAGTCAGACAAAGGTTGAGACCATGGCCGTCCAACAGAACAAAGTTTCCAAGTCGCGTCGCAACAACCGCCGCGCACACGACGCTCTGGTTGCTGCAAACCCGAACGAATGCCCGAACTGCGGCGAGCTGAAACGCCCGCACCACGTTTGTGCATCTTGCGGCCACTATGACGATCGCGAAGTCGTCGCACAGGCCGACGAAATCGATCTGGACGAAGACGCAGCCTAAGCCTGATCGAGCGCAGGCCAAGGCATGAACGATCAGCCCACGCACGCCGGACGGATCACCATCTCGGTTGACGCAATGGGAGGGGACGCAGGTCCCGCTGTCGTCGTTGCAGGTCTGGCAAAATCGGCTGGCAAGAACCCGAATATCGGGTTCCTGCTGCACGGGCCCGAACAGGTATTGCGCAAGCTGGTTGCTAAACGACGTGTCCTTGAAGGGCGCGTCGTTTTTCGTGATTGCCCCGACGTTGTCACGATGGAGGACAAGCCCAGCCAGGTTGTGCGCAACGGCAAGCAGACCTCGATGTGGTCCGCGCTGGAAGCGGTTCGTCAGGGCGAAGCTCATGGCGCGGTGTCCTGCGGGAACACCGGTGCCCTGATGGCCCTGTCGATGATGCGTCTGCGCAAATTGCCGGGTGTGAACCGCCCCGCAATCGCGATCCTGTGGCCTTCGCGCAACCCGCAAGGGTTCAATGTAATGCTGGATGTGGGCGCCGATGTACGCGCCGACGCCAAGGATTTGCTGCAATTCGCCCTGATGGGCGCGTCTTATGCGCGCAACGGCATGGCCCTGAACCGCCCCCGGATCGGGCTTCTGAACGTTGGCACCGAGGAGCATAAGGGCCGCGCGGAACTGAAAGAAGCGCACGCCTTGATCTCGGATTTCGCGGAACAGGCGAATTTCGAATTTGTTGGCTTTGTCGAAGGCAGTGATATTCCCGGTGACAAGGCAGATGTCATTGTTACTGATGGGTTTACGGGCAATGTTGCGATCAAAACAGGCGAAGGCACCGCCAGCCTGATCGGAGAGCTTCTGCGTGAGGCGTTCAAATACTCTCCGTTGTCCCGATTGGCTTCGATTCTGGCCATCACGTCACTACAGCGCCTGAAAAAGCGCATCGATCCGCGTCGTGTGAACGGTGGCGTGTTTCTGGGTCTGAACGGGACCGTTATTAAATCCCACGGCGGGGCAGATGCGACCGGAGTGTCGGCGGCGATCAAACTGGCCTTTACTCTGGCACAGTCCGGTTTCGCCGAAAAATTAGCGGCGCGGGTTGCATCCACAGCCCAGCTTGAACAAGATGCCGCGCAAGCAGCGCCGCAGACCGATAAATAACAAAAAGGCAGTACCCCAAAAATGGCAGGCCGTTCAGTTGTAGTAGGTGTCGGGCATTATTTGCCGGAACGTATTGTTCCCAATTCCGAGTTCGAGAAAACGCTGGACACGACGGATGAGTGGATCAGAACCCGGTCGGGGATCGAACGCCGCCACTTTGCTGCCGATGACGAAACGACGTCGGACCTGGCCACCAAGGCTGCCGAAGCTGCGCTGGCCGATGCGGGCCTGACAGCGGATGATATCGACGCGATCGTCCTGGCGACCTCGACCGCAGACCTGACCTTTCCTTCTGCCGCGACCATGGTTCAGGCCCGACTGGGCATGACCAAAGGGTTTGCCTTCGACGTACAGGCTGTCTGCGCAGGATTCGTTTTCGCCCTCAGCAACGCAAATGCTTTGATTCTGTCAGGTCAGGCCAAACGCGTGCTGGTCATTGGTGCCGAAACCTTTTCCCGGATTATGGACTGGACCGACCGCTCGACCTGCGTTCTGTTCGGTGATGGTGCCGGCGCATTGGTACTCGAAGCGCAGGACGGCGAAGGCACCGCTGCGGATCGCGGCATACTCGCAACCGATCTGAACTCGGACGGGCGCTACAAGGACCTTCTTTATGTCGATGGGGGGGTTTCGACCCAATCCACCGGGCATCTGCGTATGCAGGGCAATCAGGTCTTCCGACATGCCGTTGAAAAGCTTACCAAAACCGCTGAGACAGCCCTGGACCGCGCGGGGCTGAGCAGCGCTGACGTAGACTGGATTGTTCCTCATCAGGCCAATATTCGCATCATTCAGGGCACGGCCAAAAAGATGGGCCTGCCAATGGATAATGTAGTTGTGACCGTTCAGGATCACGGCAACACCTCGGCTGCATCCATCCCATTGGCATTGTCGGTTGGTAAACAACGCGGGCAGATCAAACCCGGCGACCTGATCGTGACGGAAGCGATTGGCGGCGGTCTGGCCTGGGGCGCGGTGGTTCTGCGCTGGTAACCGGCGCAATCCAGCTTACACAGCTTCCTGCAATTCATTGATATTGACAGCGAATTTGCCGTACCCGTATGCTTTGACAGCAACAGGGGAAATGACATGGGCGACAATACACTGACTCGAATGGATCTGAGCGAGGCCGTCTTTCGCGAAGTTGGGCTTTCGCGCAACGAAAGTGCGCAGCTGGTCGAAAGCGTTCTGAACCACATGTCCGACGCTCTGGTGCGTGGTGAGCAGGTGAAAATCTCGTCCTTCGGTACGTTCAGTGTTCGCGACAAGACCGCGCGAGTCGGCCGCAACCCCAAAACCGGCGAAGAGGTTCCGATACAGCCCCGCCGTGTACTGACCTTTCGCCCGTCGCATCTTATGAAAGATCGCGTCGCCGTCGGGAATCGCAAGTAACCCCAGGGTCACGCGGATATGAGCAAATCCCGCGACGCGTTTCGCACGATCAGTGAAGTAGCGGATTGGCTTGGTGTCCAGGCCCATGTCTTGCGATTCTGGGAAAGCCGCTTCACTCAGGTCAAACCGGTCAAACGCGCAGGCGGGCGTCGGTATTACCGCCCCAATGACATGCGTCTTCTGGGGGGCATCAAGAAACTGCTTCATGAAGACGGGACCACAATCAAGGGCGTGCAGCGCATCCTGCGCGAGCAAGGCGTCGCACATGTCGCAGCACTGTCTCCGCCTCTGGACGAACCGGGCCCTGCCCTGATTGAACCCGTTCAAGGTACTGTGGTGCCGTTCGAACCCAAACCCGCAGCCACCACCGAACAAATTCCTATGGATCTGGACGAACCGGCCGAGCAGCCGGTGAATGAAGGTGTGCAGGCCGAAGCACTTCCCGCGGCCGCGTCAGAGCAAGAACCAGAGTCTGACCTGAACACAGCGCCCCTGATGGGCGGAATTGCTTCGCTGGCGTGGAAGTGCGCCGAGTTTGACGACGAACTTCTGCGCCGGATTGAACCAATTGCAAAAGACCTGCGCCGTTGGCTGGATCGTGTTGAAACACAGGCGACGGGTTAGGAAAAAAGGCAGTGTTTTCCTCTTGCCCCTGCCGGGAAAATCTTTATGAACGGCCCAACGTCGGGCTATGGCGCAGCCTGGTAGCGCGTCCGTCTGGGGGACGGAAGGTCGCAGGTTCGAGTCCTGCTAGCCCGACCAAATCACACCGACGTTTATGGCACAAAGGCCAGATCCCGCTCTGGCACACGAGGGGATCGAGATGACAGGTGTTTGCGCGAACCAGCAAATCGAAGCAATGATCGCGCGCGGAGAAATTGCCGCCAACCCCGATGTTCTGCCAGCGCAAATTCAACCGGCCAGCCTTGATTTGCGTTTAGGAACAGTTGCTTACCGAGTGCGCGCCTCGTTCCTCGCGGGCGAAGGACGGACTGTTACGGATCGCTTGGCCGAGTTTGAAATGCACCGCATCGACATCTCGGACGGCGCTGTTCTGGAAAAGGGCTGCGTCTATCTGGTGCCTCTGATGGAATCGCTTGCCCTGCCCCGCGACATGACCGCCGTCGCCAATGCCAAAAGCTCGACCGGGCGGCTTGACCTTCTGACCCGTACCATCACCGATGGTGGCACCGAGTTCGATCGCGTGCCCGCAGGCTACAAAGGCCCGCTGTACGCCGAGATCTGTCCACGTTCGTTTTCGGTTCTGGTCCGACCCGGTATGCGTCTAAACCAGATTCGTTTCCGTCAGGGTCAGGCCGTCTTGTCTGACGCCGAACTGACCGCCCTGCACGCCGAATCGCCGTTGGTGGACGGGCCTGCTGTGATTCATGATGGTCTTGGCTTTTCGGTCGATCTGCAACTGCCCGACACCGATCTGGTCGGCTATCGCGCCAAGCCCCATACCGGGGTAATCGATCTGGACCGAATTGGCGAATACGACCCCCAGGACTATTGGGAGGAAGTGCGCACCAAGGACGGTCGCATCATACTTGACCCCGGCGCATTCTATATCCTTGTCAGCCGCGAGGCGGTCCATATCCCGCCGATGTATGCCGCCGAAATGGCACCTTATCTGGCGATGGTTGGTGAATTCCGAGTGCATTATGCCGGGTTCTTCGATCCCGGCTTTGGCCATGCCGCAGCAGGCGGTGCCGGGTCACGCGGTGTGCTTGAGGTGCGATGCCACGAAGCGCCTTTCGTGCTGGAACACGGACAGGTGGTCGGGCGTCTTGTCTATGAGAAAATGGCCGAGATGCCCACGCAGCTATATGGTGCCGGGATTGCATCGAACTATCAGGGGCAAGGCCTGAAACTGTCCAAGCACTTCAAAGCGGCCGTCTGATCCTCACAATTTTTTTCAACGGTGCATGTGTCGTATAACCCGCGTTTACTGCCACAGGTTCCGCGCCTGACCTGTTGTGACCTGTCCGGGTTATTACTCCTCAAACAGTTCCGACTGGTCCTCGTCCACTTCGTCCTCGCGCCCCTCACCCAGCGGGATCGCCCCCGGTGGAGGCCGGTTTTCCAACAATCCCGCAGCCCTTAGTTCCTTGAGACCTGGCAGATCGCGGGCGTTCTCCAGACCAAAATGATCCAGAAACTCTGGCGTCACCACAAATGTCACCGGACGACCCGGTGTCATTCGGCGACGGCCCAACCTGATCCACTCCATCTCTAGCAATTGATCAATCGTCCCGCGAGAGACTGATACGCCGCGAATTTCCTCAATCTCGGCGCGGGTGCAGGGCTGGTGATAGGCCACGATCGCCAATGTCTCAATCGCGGCGCGGCTGAGTTTGCGAGTCTCAACCGTTTCCTTCTGCATCAGAAAGCCCAGATCAGGGGCCGTACGGATCGCCCATGCCTCACCAACGCGCACCACGCGCACGCCACGCCCTTCGTAACGTCTCTGAAGCAATTCAACGGCTTGCGCGGCGTCGCTTCCATGCGGCATCCGCGCCTCAAGATCGGCAATCGTCACCGGATCGGCACTGGCAAACAAAACGGCCTCGACCATACGCTCCTGTTCCGCCAGCGGTGGCGCCTCGAACAGGGTGCCGGTTTCTTCTGGGACGTCAGTCACGTGTCTGGGTCCTCTTGCGCAAATGGATCGGCGCGAATGTCTCGCTCTGCTTGATCTCCATATGTCCTTCTTTCACCAGTTCCAGCGAGGCCGCAAAGGTCGCAGCCGTCGCCGATCTGCGGCGCACCGGGTCAGTATCCCAACCATCGGGCAGATAGGTTTCCATATCGGTCCACGTCCCCGCAAAACCGATCAGCGGGCGCATCCGCTCCAGTGCCTGCTCCATCGTGAACACCGCATCGCGGTCCATCACAAAGGGGCGGAATTCGTCACGGGTGCGGATACGGGCATAACCCTGCATCAGGTCCAGCAGCGTGGCAGAATAAGTCACGGTGCGAATGCGGGTGACGTCCTCGCCCTGCCCGCGTTTGAAAAAATCACGCCCCAGTTGGTCGCGGGCCATCAACCGTGCAGCGACGTCACGCATCGCCTGCAGGCGTTCAAGTTGAAACGCCAGATGCGCGGCCAGCTCTTCACCCGATGGCCCGTCGTCATCGGGGTCTGGCGGTAGCAGTAGACGGGACTTGAGAAAGGCCAGCCACGCCGCCATGACCAGATAATCGGCGGCCAGTTCAATGCGCAGCGCACGCGCCTTTTCAACAAAGGCCAGATATTGCTGCGCCAGCGCAAGAACCGAGATCTTGCGCAGATCCACTTTTTGCGTGCGGGACAGGGTCAGCAGAACATCCAACGGGCCTTCGAAGCCGTCGACATCAACAATCAGCGCTTCGGCCGCAAGACGATCCGCGACCGAGACAGGGTCTTCGCTAAAAAGATTATCGTTCATATACCTGCCCGCCCATTAGGGCAGATAGTTCCGCTTCGGCGGCTTGGATGTCAAGTTCCCGCGGGGGTTTCCGCATCTCCAGCGCCCGTTCTGCGCGGGCTTGTGCCACATCCGACATCTCCCCGGCGACTTCCATCACAGCGGCGCGTTTAGAAAAGCTGCCATTGCAATGAAGAACCACATCACAGCCCGCCTGCAAAGATTGCTGTGTGAGGTCCGTCAACGCCCCACTGAGCGCTTTCATCGAAATATCGTCGGTCATGATCAGGCCGCCAAAGCCGATATTGTCTCGGATCAGGCCCATCATGGCCGCAGAAATGGTGGCTGGCCGGGGATCGATCTGATCGAAGACCAGATGTGCTGTCATCCCCATCGGCAGGTCATTCAAGGCGCGGAACGGCGCGAAATCGCTGTATTCCAACTCTTCCAGCGGCAAATCAACGTGCGGAAGGTCATGGTGACTGTCCAGAGTGGCACGGCCATGGCCGGGAATGTGCTTGAGAACCGGAAGAACACCCCCATCCAGATGACCCTGTGCCGCGGCCCTGCCGATCCTGGAAATCTGTTCAGGATCAAAGGCATAACAGCGGTTTTTCAGAAACGCGTGGGTCTCGGGCCGCGCCACATCGACCATGGGGGCACAGTTGCTGTCGATACCCAGACCAAACAGCTCATCCGCAATCAGGCGGTACCTGAGGTACATGGCGCGTTCCGCTTGATCACCCGCCCTGATCACATGATCCAGCGGCGGCAGCCATTCGCGGGCCAAGGGTGCGCGCAAACGCTGTACGCGCCCACCTTCCTGATCAATGGTAATGGGACAGTTGCGCCCAACGGCCTCGCGGAAATCATCACACAAGGCCCGCACCTGATCGGCGCTTTCAATATTGCGGGCGAACAGAATGAACCCAAACGGGTTCATCTGGCGAAACAGGTCTCTTTCCTCCTGCGTCAGGCGCAGTCCTTCAGCATCTGTGATCGCTGCTCCGAACTTCACCTCACGGCCACCGGGATACAATCAGCGCCTTGCGCGACCAGAGCAGCGCAGAACTGGCGCGAGTCGCTCAGGTCTTCGAACCCCAGCACACGAAGGCGGTAGAAGGTCCGTCCACCGCTTGAAGTTTTCTGGATAACCCGCTGTTTTCCCGACAAATAATCACCAAATTGACCATTCAAACGGTCCCACTCAGCCTGTGCCACTTGCGTGCTGTCATAAGCTCCAAGCTGCGCCAGCCGGGTTCCCTTGGCCAGTGTATCCGGATCAACATCCACCCCGACCGCGGCTTTCACCGCTGCATTGATGGCGTCTTCGGAATTCTCGCTGGGCGCGACCTGACTGCGGGTGGACCGTGCCGGACGCGTCACAGGGCGCAACGATCGGCGCACGCCCGGCAACTCGGCGAAGCTCGGGTCCGGCAAGGCCGCAGCAAAATCTGCCGGGTCAATGGCGGGTTCTTCATCAGGGGTGGTCAGCGATGCCAGTTGCACACCATCTTCGAACTCTTGCTGCGTTTCTGCCGCCGCACCCGCCAATTCCGCAACCAGCGCATCTACTGCGTTCTGGCGCAAGCGCGCGGCCTCCTGCGTGGTGATCGGTTCTTCGACCACATGCAGCGCAGGGGTCGGCTTCAGTTCTCCGGCGGGCAGATCTTCGTCCGTCAAGGACACCGGGCGCGGCGCAAGGATCAACCGGTCGGCCGGCGCCGCAGCACTGCCTTCGGCGGCGACGGCATTCACGGCAAAGCCCTGATGATCGGCCGGAGTTCCACCCGGATTTTCCGGCTGCACACGCATCGGCCCTTCGGCGGCGCGAACAACCGGCACGCCACTGACATCGCGCATGATCAGTTGATAGCCCCAGACCCCGACACCGGCGACCAGCGTCAAGGATGCAACAGCCCCCAGGAAATTGACCGCCCTGCCCAGACCAAACGAGCCACGCGGCGCGTCATCTTCCTGCATGTCTTCGGGAAAATCATACACATCATCTGAATGCGCTTGATTCGGGTAATGATTCTGCCCGGGGCTTTGGTGCCCCGAGTAATCGTAACTCGCCATGTCCGCCTCACTGCCCGTTTCGCGCCTGAAAATAAGGCCCGCGGGTCATTTCTTGCCTACCTCGTACCGGCGGTTCGGGCGATATTCGTTACCGCATCTCCTGCGCCGGAGTAACGCCAAGAATACCCAAGCCCGCTGAAATCACAACAGAAACGGCCCGGGCCAAAGCGATTTTTGACTGGCTTGTGGCAACATCGCCATCCTGGATGAAACGCAATTGCGTCTCGTCATTGCCCTTGTTCCACAACGCGTGAAAGTCGCCTGCGAGTTCATAGAGATAAAAGGCGACCCTGTGCGGCTCATTGGTTCGGGCCGCAATCTCCACCAGCCGTGGCCATTCTGCCAGCTTCTTCGCAACAACCAGTTCCGAGGCATGATCGTTCTTGCTCAGGTCAGCACCCGCAAGGATCGCATCATCAGCCGCAATTCCAGCCTCGGCCGCGCGGCGCAGCACGCTCATGACACGGGCATGTGCATACTGAACGTAGAACACGGGGTTCTCGCGGCTTTGTTCCAGCACTTTGTCAAAATCGAAATCCAACGGCGCGTCGTTCTTGCGGGTCAGCATCACAAACCGCGTCACGTCCGGGCCCACCTGATCGACCACATCGCGCAGAGTGACAAAGTTCCCTGCCCGCTTGGACATCTTGAACGGCTCGCCATTCTTCCACAGCTTCACCAGCTGTGTCAGCTTGATATCAAGCGGCACCTTACCGTCGGACAGTGCCGAAACAGCCGCCTTCATCCGTTTGACATAGCCGCCATGGTCGGCGCCAAACACGTCGATCAGTGCGTCAAAACCACGGGTCACCTTGTCATAGTGATAAGCAATATCCGGGGCAAAATAAGTCCAGCTACCATCCGATTTCTTGACAGGGCGGTCGACGTCGTCGCCATGTTCGGTCGATTTGAACAGCGTCTGTTCGCGTGGCTCCCAATCCTCGGGCTTTTTGCCTTTCGGCGGCTCGAGCACGCCTTCGTAAATCAGGCCCTTGTCAGTCAGCGATTGCAATGCGGCCTCAATCCGACCAGTGCCATAGAGAGATTTTTCCGAGAAGAACACATCCATCTCGACGCCCAGCGCTTTCAGGTCAGCGCGGATCAGATCCATCATCGCGTCAGTCGAGAACTCACGCACCTCTTCCAGCCAGTCACTTTCCGGCTTGTCGATCAGGCTGTCGCCGTATTTCTCTTTCAACGCCTCACCGATCGGGATCAGGTAGTCGCCAGGATAAAGACCTTCGGCAATCTCGGGGCTCAGACCATTGGCCTCGCGATAGCGTTCGTAAGCCGAGCGCGCCAGCACATCCACCTGCGCACCGCCGTCGTTGATGTAATACTCACGGGTCACGTCATGGCCGGAATAGGCCAACAGGCTTGCCAGAGCATCCCCGAAAACCGCGCCCCGTGTATGACCCACGTGCAGCGGACCGGTTGGGTTGGCCGAAACATATTCAACGTTGACCTTTTGCCCATGGCCCATAGTCGAGCGGCCATAATCGGTGCCCTTCTCCAGCACGGCCGCCAGCACGCCTTGCCAGACCGACGGTGCCAGCCGCAAATTGAGAAAGCCCGGACCCGCCACATCGGCGCTGGTGATCCGATCATCCGCCACCAGCTTCCCTGCCAATGCCTCGGCAATGTCACGCGGTTTCATCCTGGCCGGTTTTGCCAGCACCATCGCCGCGTTGGTCGCCATGTCGCCATGCGCCGCATCACGCGGCGGTTCGACCGCCACGTTGTCAAAATTCAGCCCCTCGGGCAACGCGCCTTCGGACTGCATCTGTGCCAGCGCGTCCAGTACAAGGCCGCGGATCTCGGAAAACAGGTTCATTTCGGATGTCCTTTTGCTTGCCCGGCGGTTTACCACGCATCACGGCAAGGTCAATGGACGCCTATTGTTTGGACATGGTTTGCGCCCAATGTCTGCCAATGTTGCCCAGATATCCTCTGTCTGAGATTTCAAATACCCTGCGCACTGTCCGTCGTACGGCTTCTGATCATCGCTTCCCGCCTGCGCAAGGTACCAATCAACCCGCAATAAAGGTCGCAAACATGGACCATTACCCGTTTCATTGCGGCGCAATCAGCCCGTCAGCCGGGCGTGATCCTGCAAAGCGAAACGGTCGGTCATTCCTGCAATATAGTCCGATACGATCCGGGCCAGAGCAGTCTCGTCCGCCGCAGCTTCAATGTCCTCGTGCCAGCGTGCCGGCATCTGTTTCGGATCGTTCAGGTAGATCGGGAACAGGTCTTCGACAACCGTTGCAACCTCGGCCCGCACCTTCATGACGCTGGGTGCGCGATACATCCGGGTGAACAGGAACGCCCTGATTTGTTTCAGATCCGCCCAAGTCCCGGTCGAGAATCGGATGACAGGATGCCCAAGATGGCGAACCTCTTCGACCGACTGCGCGCCCGAGGCCGCGATCAAGTCGCGCGACGTTGTGATGACGTCCGCCACCATGACCCCAAAAACCCGCCGCAGTGCTTCATGACGCCGCCGATACGGATCAAGACCGGGGTATTTCGCATCCACATCCGCGTAACACGCCCCCACGATCGGAAGATGGCGCAGATCATCATCTTCAAACAACCCCGCACGCAACCCATCCAGAAGGTCGTGATTGTTGTAAGCAATGTCATCAGACAAGGCCGCCACCTGCGCCTCGGCACTTGCATGGGTATGAAGTTCAAGGTCAAAGCCCTGGTTGCATTCAGCCAGGGCCCAGGGCAGATCGCCAACAACCGGACCGTTATGCTTGGCGATACCCTCCAGACACTCCCAAGTCAGGTTGCATCCGTCAAACCCGGCATAATGCCGCTCCAGCTTGGTTACGATCCGAATGGCCTGAGCGTTGTGATCAAACCCCCCGTAAGGCGCCATCAGCGCGTGGAGGGCGTCCTCACCCGTATGACCAAAGGGCGTATGACCCAGGTCGTGCGCCAGCGCAACAGCTTCGGTGAGTTCAGGATTCAGGCCCAACGCCCCTGAAATTGTTCGCGCGACCTGAGCAACTTCGATGGAATGGGTCAGCCGTGTTCGATAACTGTCACCTTCATGCTCGACAAAGACTTGCGTCTTGTGCTTGAGCCGCCGAAACGCACTGGCGTGAATGATCCGGTCGCGATCACGCTGAAAGCATGACCGGAAGCTGCTCTCTTCCTCTGGCACCAGCCGCCCCCTTGCGCGGTCTGGGTCCGAAGCAAAACCCGCTCTGTCCAAAGGCCTTGTCCTTGTCGCCTGTCTTTTGGTTTCATATATTGTAGGTCGCTTGGGAAATAAACCTTTGGAGACCGGCATGAATCTGCCCCCATCAGTCACCGAACGCGCCTTTGACCGCCTTGCCGAAATCGGTGCCGCGGAACAGGGGCAAGCCCTGCGTGTCGCAGTGGAGGGCGGTGGATGTTCCGGTTTTCAATATGAAATTGCTCTGGATACGCCAAACACCGACGACCTCATTCTTGAAGGCAAAGGGCAGAAAGTCATCGTCGACCCGGTCTCTCTGCCCTTTCTTGAAAACGCGGTGATAGATTTTACTCAGGAACTTATTGGTGCGCGGTTTGTGATCGACAACCCCAACGCCACCTCTTCCTGTGGCTGCGGCACGTCGTTTTCGATGTAACCGGTGGGGGCTTTGCCCCCACACCCCCAGGATATTTTCAGCCAGATGAAGCAGGGATCCGCTCTCTGACCAAAACGACCAGAGAGCTTCACCTGGCGCGGTCATCGGCGTCCCCGCCTGTACCGCCCTTTCAAGTATCGAAAAAATGGTTAAGGATCCGTTTCTTCATCTGGCTAAAAATATCCCGGAGCGCGAGGCAGAGCCTCGCTAATCCGATCTCCGACTTGCCGCTGGGCCCGTTCTGAGCGATAGGTTGCCACAAAGTTTCGGAGGATCGCGCATGAAAATCGCCACGTACAACATCAATGGCATCAAGGCGCGAACCGAGGCGCTGCCCCGCTGGTTGGACGATGCCCAACCCGACGTTGTTCTTCTTCAGGAAATCAAATCCGTCGACGAAAACTTCCCCCGCGAGATGTTTGAAGATCGCGGGTACAACGTGGAAACACACGGTCAAAAAAGCTTCAACGGCGTCGCGATCCTGTCGAGGCTTCCGCTGGAGGATGTATCACGCGGCCTTCCCGGTGATGACAATGATGAACAGGCGCGGTGGATCGAGGCGACCGTCGTGGGCAAAAAGGCCTTGCGCCTCTGTGGGCTGTATCTGCCCAACGGGAATCCGGCACCCGGACCGAAATACGATTACAAGCTGGCCTGGATGGAACGGCTTTATGAGCGCGCAAAGGGTCTGATGGAATCAGAAGAGATGGCGCTAATGGCGGGTGATTATAACATCATCCCACAGGCCGAGGATGCCAAACGCCCCGATGCCTGGCGGGAAGACGCGTTGTTCCGCCCGGAAAGCCGGGCCGCCTTTAGAAAAATCCTAAACCTTGGCTTTACCGAGGCCTTCCGCGCGACAACGCAGGATCCCGACCACTATTCTTTCTGGGATTATCAGGCTGGCGCGTGGAATCGGAATGACGGAATTCGGATTGATCATTTCCTGTTGACGCCACAAGCGGCCGACCTCATGCGGGATTGCCAGATTGATGCGGCTGTTCGGGGGCACGAAAAGCCATCCGATCACGTTCCCGTCTGGATTGACCTGGATCTTTGAGGCCCTAAGCAGCCGTGACGTCGTGACTGTAGATCCACTCATAGCGTTGGGACAACCGGGCGCCAACGACCCTCAGCACACATTGCGCAGCCAATCGGGCTGGACCGCGCAGATGAAAGTTCCGCGCATTTGATCCGGCCGCCGTGACGACGCGCTGCGCCCTTGGTTTGCGGGTCGTTTCATAGGTTGCCAGCGCGCTGGTGATACCCGATCGTTCGTCAAACGCGCGCGCCAGCACCCAGGCGTCTTCAAGCGCCAGACATGCACCCTGTGCCATGAATGGCAATGTTGGATGGGCCGCGTCCCCTAGCAGAACCAATCGGCCATTCTGCCAGTTTTGCGCGACAGGCCGAAGAAACAATGCCCACAGATGCACATCCGTGACTTTCGACAGAATGTCGCGCACGGGGCCACCGAAATCTGCAAATCGCTTACGCAACTCGTCAGGATCGCCCGTCTGACGCCATCCTTCTTCCCGCCAGTCCGAACGCTCTTCGACCGCGACAATGTTCATCATGCTTTCGTCGCGCAGCGGATAGGTCACTACATGCCGCCCCGGCCCCATCGTCAGGGATGCGGAAACCGGATCATGACCGGGCTGCCAGGGTATGGTGGCGCGCCAGGCCACCTGATGCGTGAACTCCGGCGCCTCTGCCCCGTTCAGAGCCGGGCGGAGCACGCTGCGGCCGCCATCGGCCGCAATGGCGCATTCTGCGCGAATTCGCTCGCCTGACGCCAAGACCACCTCTGCCTCGTTGGGGTGCTTTTGCACATGCGAAACTTTGGCACCCAACCGGAGATCCACGCCTGCGTCACAGGCCGCATCATGAAGAAGGTTCAGAAGGTCGGCACGGTGGTAGTAGTAGGTCGGACCAGCTGCGGGGCCTGGCAGCCGACTGACCAGGCACCCATTTCGGTAATCGCGCAAGACAGTTCCATGGGATTTCTGCCCGACAGAAAGACCTGTGACGCCAAGTGCATGAAGAACGCGCATCCCGTTCTCGCTGATCTGCAAACCAGCACCGACTTCGGTCAGGGCCGGGGCTTGCTCCAGAAGCGTGACATGCGCCCCACGGTGTTGCAGCGCCAGTGCCGAGGCCAGGCCGCCGATTCCACCGCCGATTACACAGAATTTCAATCCGTCTATCTTCATGACACCCACATAACGCAAAAACGCCGGAGCCACAGGCCCCGGCGTTTGGATTCCTTACACATACCCGGCGATTAATCGTCGCGGTGGACCTTTTCGCGACGCTCGTGGCGCTCTTGCGCTTCAAGTGTCATGGTTGCTATCGGTCGTGCGTCCAGACGTTTCAGCGAGATCGGATCGCCCGTCATTTCGCAATACCCGTATTCGCCATCATCAATCCGGCGCAGGGCCGAGTCGATCTTGGCGACCAGCTTTCGCTGACGATCACGGGTCCGCAGCTCCAGCGCACGGTCTGTTTCTTCGCTGGCGCGGTCCGCGACGTCCGGAATGTTACGGGTGTTGTCTTGCAGCCCTTCGATGGTGTCGCGGCTACCAGCCAGTAACTCTGTCTTCCAATCCAGCAGCTTGCGGCGAAAATACTCAAGCTGACGATCATTCATGAAAGGCTCATCTTCGGCCGGACGGTAATCTTCCGGCAGAAAAACTTCCTGCTTCATATTTGCTCCCTCGGTATGGCCAGTGACGTCGTTCGAGGCTGTTTCAGCTGACATTTGGCTCTCCCTTCTGCGCAGCGTTTAGCCGACGGGCGGTGGAATGTCACTACACAAACGTTGCGCAACGGTGCACCCCTGCGGATTTGTCTAACTATGAGACAAACATCAACAAAACCTTGTATTTCTATGAAATTTGACAGGCTTTTTTGGGGCGAGAGGCACGGCGCCCGGGATTGGTCTATATCGGAATCAAGCAAAAGGGCTTGGAGTTGCAGCACAATTCCCGCCGGGCGACGCAGGGACGCGGGTTGTAAAAAACCTTGCCGCTCTGTAACCCGGAAACCACAACCTGCCCGTCCAACACAATATACGCACGAGAGGCCCATGACCGCACGTTTCCAAGGTACAGCCGAATATGTCGCCACCGACGATCTGACCATTGCCGTGAACGCCGCTGTCACGCTGGAACGCCCCCTTCTGGTGAAGGGCGAGCCCGGTACCGGCAAGACCGAGTTGGCCAGGCAGGTGGCCGGTGCGCTGGGGCTGAGAATGATCGAGTGGAATGTGAAATCCACCACCCGCGCGCAGCAGGGTCTTTATGAATATGATGCCGTCAGCCGCCTGCGTGACAGCCAATTGGGCGAAGAGCGCGTCCATGACGTGTCGAACTATATCCGCAAGGGCAAGCTGTGGCAGGCCTTCGACGCCAACGAAAAGGTTGTTCTGCTGATCGACGAAATCGACAAGGCGGATATCGAGTTCCCCAATGACCTGTTGCAGGAACTCGATAAGATGGAGTTCCATGTCTACGAAACGGGCGAGACGGTCAGGGCCAAGCACCGCCCTATCGTCATCATAACTTCGAACAACGAAAAAGAGCTGCCCGACGCCTTCCTGCGCCGCTGTTTCTTCCACTATATCCGCTTTCCGGATGAGGCGACGATGCGCCGGATCGTCGATGTGCATCACCCCGGCATCAAGGACGCACTTCTGACCGCCGCGCTGACGCAATTCTATGAAATCCGCGAGACGCAAGGGCTCAAGAAAAAGCCCTCGACCTCAGAGGTGCTGGACTGGCTGAAGCTGTTGCTGGCCGAAGACCTGACGGCGGAAGACCTCAGGCGTGACGGGGCCAGCGCGCTGCCGAAGCTGCATGGCGCCTTGCTGAAAAATGAACAGGATGTGCATCTGTTCGAACGTCTTGCATTCATGGCACGTGGCAAACGCTAGCCTGCGTGTGAACAATCTGTGATCACGGCTTGCCATTGGGTATCTCGGGTGTCAGCATCGAGATACCTGACGCAACCGCGTTGCAAAGCAGCAGTATTGGGGTCATCACTTGGCGAACGCTCTGACAATCCGGACCCTGCGGGCCGAGGACAAAGATCAGTGGGCCGAAATGTGGCGGGATTATCTGGCGTTTTATGAAACCACCCTGCCTGAAAACGTGTATGAATCGACCTTTTCCAGATTGGTGGGCGACGACCCGCAGGATTTTTCCTGTTTTGTCGCGGAACAGGATGGTGTTTTGGTCGGACTGACGCATTACCTGTTTCACCGCCACGCCTGGAAAGTGGAAAAGGTCTGTTATCTGCAAGACCTGTTCGCCCGACCTGAAACCCGAGGAACGGGCGTCGGTCGCGCCTTGATTCAGGCGGTTTATGAAGAGGCGGATCGCCAGGGCGCCCCATCCGTTTACTGGCTGACGCAAGAGTTCAACCACATGGCACGCCACCTTTATGATCGCATCGGCACCCTGACACCGTTCATCAAGTACGCCCGCCCATGATGCGTTTGGGCGCCCTTTTTCTGGCGCTGGTTATCGCTGGCTGCACGTCTGTCGAGACAATCGAACTCGGGAACGATGTCCCATATGTCGAAGTGGCGTTGCCGCCGGCCAAGTCTTTTGCGGCACCCCGCCCTTCGCCACCGGCACGGTCCAATACGAACATCGCGTCGGATTTCCTGTCCCTGCATTTCGAACTGGAAAGCGGGGCCGCACTGCCCGTGTTCACGCGGTTCGAAACGCCGATCACCGTTCGCCTGACCGGATCGCCGACACAAAGTATGCAGCAGGATTTGACCCGCCTGCTGAACCGCCTGAAGCGCGAGGCAGGCATCAACATCCGACAAATCAACGACGGTCAGGCCAATATCACGATCGAAGCGGTCAGCCAGAAGGACATTCTGCAAATTCTGCCAAACGCGGCCTGTTTCGTGGTGCCAAACGCGTCCAGCCTGGCCGAGTATCAGCGCGACCGCCGCAAACCCAAAAGCAGTTGGGTTGAGCTGCGCCAGCGCGAAAGATTGGGGATTTTCATCCCCTACGATGTCAGCCCGCAGGAAATGCGCGATTGTCTGCACGAAGAACTGGCACAGTCCCTTGGTCCTCTGAACGACCTCTATCATCTGCCGGATTCGGTGTTCAACGACGACAATATTCATACGGTCTTGACCGGGTTCGACATGCTGATCCTGAGCGCGGCTTATGCGCCCGAACTGCACACCGGCATGACCCGCGATCAGGTCGCCGCCGTCATCCCCGGAATTCTCAGCCGTCTGAATCCACGCGGCGACAGAATAGCTGCGCAACCCCCCACAAATACCCCCCGAGAGTGGATCAACGCGATCCAGAAATCACTGGGACCGGGGCCGGGTTCCCCCCGACAGATGCGCGCCGCGCAAAAGGCAGCCCGCATCGGGCAGCAACTGGGATGGACAGATCACCGCCGCGCCTATCCCCACTACCTGATGGGCCGGATGGAGCAGTTTCGTGATCCGGCAGAAGCCCAGCGGCAGTTCAAGATCGCGCAACAATTTCTTCGCGCGACGCCCGGAACCGAGGTTCATCAGGCTTATGTCTCAACCCAGACCGCAGCCTTTGCGCTTGCGCAGGATCGCGGACCCGAGGTTCTGCCCGAACTGGATCAGGCCATCGACGTGATGACCCGCGCGGAAAACGCTTCGCTGCTGGCAACGTTGCTGCTGCTCAAGTCCGAGGCCTTGAAACAGGCCGGTCAATTGCAGCAGGCACGTGCCGTCAGGCTGGACAGCCTTGGATGGGCGCGATACGGGTTCGGTTCGGATTTGGTGGCTCAATCTCTGGCTCAAAACAGTGGCCGACGCCCCGCTGACAGCACGAAAGACGGATAAAACACATATGTTGCTAGTACTGGGAATGGCGATACTGGGTGCAATCCTGGGTGCTTTGACCGCAAAAAAACGCAATGGAAACGGCGCCGACATGGCGCAGTATGCCGCCGGATATGGGATCGCTTTTGCGCTTGTGGGTCTGGTGATCTCGCTGGTTCTGCTTCGCATGGTGGCGTGACGCGATGTTCCTGCCCTTTTTCGAAAACCTCCGCAAAGCGGGCATCCCGGTATCGCTCCGGGAGTATCTGACTTTTCTGGAAGGCATGAAAAAGGGTCTGGTCACCTATGATGTCGAAGCGTTCTACTACCTTGCCCGCGTGTCGATGGTGAAGGACGAACGCAATATCGACAAGTTCGACCGCGCCTTTGCCGCCAGCTTTGAGGGCTTGGGCGAGATCAGTTTCGATCAGGTGTTGGAAGCTGTCGATATCCCAGCCGATTGGCTGGCCAAGATGGCCGAGAAACACCTGTCGGACGAGGAGAAGGCAGAGATCGAAGCGCTCGGCGGTTTCGACAAGCTGATGGAAACGTTGCGCGAGCGCCTCAAGGAACAACAAGGCCGTCACCAGGGCGGTAACAAATGGATTGGTACCGCAGGAACCTCTCCGTTCGGGGCTTATGGGTACAACCCTGAAGGCGTCCGTATCGGACAGAAAGAAAGCCGCCACCAGCGTGCCGTCAAGGTCTGGGACAAGCGGGAATTCAGGAACCTCGACGACACGGTTGAACTGGGCACCCGCAACATCAAGGTCGCCTTGAAACGCCTGCGCCGCTGGGCGCGGGAGGGGGCAGCTGAAGAGCTGGATCTGGACGGCACCATCCGTGCCACGGCCGAGCATGGCTATCTGGATGTCAAAACCCGGCCCGAGCGCCACAACGCGGTGAAGGTACTGTTGTTTCTGGACGTCGGCGGCTCGATGGACCCGCATATCAAAGTGGTTGAAGAGTTGTTTTCCGCTGCAAGAACCGAGTTCAAGCATCTGGAATATTACTACTTTCACAATTGCCTGTATGAAGGGGTCTGGCGCGACAACCGCCGCCGCTGGAACCAACAGACCCCGACCCACGAAGTGCTGCGCACCTATGGGTCAGACTACAAGTGCATCTTTGTCGGCGACGCCTCGATGAGCCCCTATGAGATCGCCTATCCCGGCGGTGCCAATGAACATTGGAACCAGGAAGCCGGGCAAGTCTGGCTGCAACGCGCGCGCGAACAGTGGGCGTCAAACCTGTGGATCAACCCGGTGCCCGAGAAATACTGGGAATATACTCATTCCATCGGCATGATCCGCGACATCTTTGAAGATCGCATGGTGCCCATGACACTGGCTGGTCTGGAACAGGGAATGCGCGAGCTGACGCGGTGAAACACACCTTCAGGTATTCCTGCTGATTAATACCTTGACCTCAAGCAGGGTTGAGCTTTCACAGTAACCCGGTTGCCGTTTGAAAACCTGAGGAGCTTACTGTGCATCTGCTGACAATCCTGGATCACCCAAAGCCGAACTCCTTTACGGCCGCCACTGTCGCGAAACTCTGCGAAGGCGCAAAGGCGGCTGGCCATACCACCGAGGTTGCGGATTTGCATGCAGAAGGGTTCGATCCACGCTGGTCAATGGCGGATATAGAAGGCGAAGCAGGCACGGGCGCGCCGCAAGACATACTTGCGGAACAAACACGGATTGCGCGCGCCGATGCAATCTGCCTGGCCTTTCCGCTGTTCTGGTGGGGAATGCCTTCGATGATGAAAGGCTGGGTCGACCGCGTGTGGATGTGGGGCTGGGCCTACGATCAGTTGGACGATCCGGAAAAGTCCCTCCAGAGGTCCCGAACAGGGTTACTGTTGGTGCCAGCCGGTGCGCGTTCTGACGAAATGGAAACCAAAGGATACACCGACGCGCTTGAGACACTCTGGACCAAAGGCACGTTCGGGTATTTCGGGTTTTCACCCCGGAAACTCGAGCTGTTGCATGGCGCGACCGGATCAGCCCCGCGGCGACAGGCGCTTTTGGAACGTTGCTATGAAATTGGACGTACGCTTCCGCAACCTGAAAGCGATCCATGAACACGGTCGCGCTCTGCAGCCTCACTTTGAAATGCGGCTGGATTGTGAGAAGCTTCTATTTTCCATTTGCTCTTGGGGTGTTGAAAACCCATATCTAGCCCATGCTGCGTCTGACCCCTATCCTGCTGGCCATTGCCTATGGAATTGTGATGTACCGGATTTCCGTCTGGCGCACCCATCGGGAACTGGACGCAAAGTCGACCGAACTTGTTGACCCGGCCCTCAAGCGCATGACCGACCGGCTGGCTGCCGCGCTCGAGATCGAGCGGGTTCCGGTTTATATCTACGAGATCGACCCGGTGAACGGGCTGGCCGCACCGGACGGGCGGATATTCATCACGCGGGGATTTTACCGCAAGTTCCGCAACGGCGAGGTTTCGGCTGAGGAAATGGCCAGTGTAATCGCGCATGAGTTGGGCCATGTGGCACTAGGTCACGCGCGGCGGCGGATGATCGATTTTTCGGGGCAGAATGCGATGCGCACGGCGCTGATCATGGTCCTGAACCGGTTCATCCCTTTTGTCGGAGCGATGATTGCCAACGCGTTGACCGCACTGATCGCCTCGCGCCTGTCGCGGGGGGATGAGTATGAAGCGGATGAATATGCGGCCGCCTTGCTGACAAAAGCCGGTATCGGAATCGGTCCGCAGAAATCACTGTTTCACAAGCTGGAAGAGTTGACACAGCAACGCGCCGGGGTGGTCCCGGCATGGCTGATGAGCCATCCCAAGACAGATGAACGTGTTGCGGCGCTGGAAAAGCTTGAACAGCGTTGGGCACAGCAGTGAAGCCTGTGCTGCGAGAGGCCAGCCTCTCGCGCTCTCCGGGATATTTTGGGCCAGATGAAGCTGGATCCCACTCAGGTGGCGAGTGCCTTGCCCAATCGCGGAAGCCGGGCTTTTTTCATGAGCGCGCGAAGGGTCCATTTTTCGGCTGAGAGGCGATTGGCTTCGGCAAGGACCTGAGTGGCAAGTGTGCTCATGCCTTCTGGATTGGATTGCCAAAAGCCGTACAGCAGGCTGTCGGGGTCTTGCCGGTCAAGCCCTTCATCAGTCAGGATATTTCTGGGAAAATCCTTGGCATTAACCGTGACAATCAGATCAGCGGAAGCAGCTATTGCTGTAGCCAGCACGTGGATATCTGCGGCGTCCGGCAGCCACAGACGGTTTTGAAGACCCTCATTCGTTGGACGTTCAGCATCCGGCCAGGCCGCTTGCACCAACGCGATCTCGGCGCGCGCCTGCGCCTCACCCGTCGGGCCCAACTTACGGGCGGCGCGGGCCCATTCTTCGAGGATGCGGGCGGACCAGAGCGGGGTGAAATGCCCCAATCGCGCAGCACCCAACAGCATCTCGCGCATGACCGTGGGATAGAGGACGCAAGTGTCGAGAACAGCCTTCATAGGCGGTAGAACACCGCTTTGAGGTAGCCGCTTTCCGCCAGTTGCGGCAGTTGCGGGTGATCCGGCCCGGCAAATCCGGTGTGGATCAGTTGCGCATGTCGACCCGCCCGGCCGATCCCGCGGGAGGAGGCGTCGCGGAACCGTCCCAGATCGGCGGCATGAGAACACGAGCACAGCCCCAGATAGCCGCCGGGTTTGACCAGAGGTGCGGCAAGCCGTGCGATACGTTCATAAGCGCGCAACCCCGCGTCGAGCGCTTGTTTTGACGGGGCAAAGGCAGGTGGGTCACAGATGACCACGTCAAACGCCGCACCCTCGTCCCCCAATTGGGTCAACACATCGAACGCGTCGCCCTGCCGGGTCTGGAACCTGTCGGCAAGGCCCGAAGCCGCCGCGCCTTTGGTGGCCAGTTCCAGCGCGGCCGCAGACCCATCGACGGACAGGGCTTGCCCGGCACCTGCAGCCAGCATTGCCAGACCAAAGCCGCCGACATGGCTGAACACGTCCAGCACCTGCGCTCCGGGATGTACCAGCCGTGCGGCAAAGGCATGGTTGGGGCGTTGATCGTAAAACAGGCCGGTTTTCTGACCTCCGGTCAGGTCGGCCATATACGTGGCACCATTCATCGGCACAGGCAGGGGTGCGTCGGGTGCGGTGCCGTGCAAAGTCTGGTTCTCATCGTCCAGCCCTTCCAGCCCGCGCGTACGGCCCGAGGCGTTTTTCAGCACCGTCGTCACGCCTGTGACCTTGATCAGTGCGTCGGTGAGCGTATCCAGATGCATCTCGGCCCAAGCCGCGTTGGGCTGGATGACACAGCTATCGCCAAACCTGTCGATGATCACACCGGGAAAGCCATCGGCCTCGGCATGGACCAGACGATAGAAAGGCGCATCAAACAGAGTTTCACGCAGTGCAACGGCGCGGCTGAGGCGGGTTTCGAACCAAGTATTGTCCAACTGCGCGTTTGTGTCGTGATCCAGCACCCTGCACATGATTTTTGAGTCAGGATTGACGGCCACCAGCGCAAGCGCTGCACGGTTGTCATCCTCGAGAATCGCCAGAGCGCCTGCGGGGATCTTGCGCGTACGGCGGTCGGTGACGATGTCATTTGCATAGACCCAAGGGAAACCATGGCGCAGGCCGCGCGCGTTGGCTTTGGGTTTCAGGCGGATACGGGGGCGGTCGGCAGATTGGGTCATGGCGCCCTCTTAGTCGCGAATATGCCGATGGAAAAGCCCTAGCGGTTTCGTGAGCGCCAGCCACCGCGCCGTTTCGGGGTTTGGGCCGCCTGAAGGCCCTCGGACAGAACCTGAGTCATGGGATGATCCGGGCTGTGCGGCGCGTATGCCGCGTGCAATTCGGTCAGCGCCGAGTTCTGGTCACGCTCTTCGGGCAGGCTGAGCGCCCAGTCCAGAAATATGCTGCGGCATTCCGGCAAGGTGATGCCTTCGATGCGATAGGCTTCCTGGATCAGACCTTTGTGGTCATTGGGATCAGTGCTGCGTGCCATTTTCGCCCTCTTGGATCACGCTGCCGATCAGGTCGGCCGCGGTTGTGTAACTCTTCTGCAATGCCCGTTGCAGTGCATCGACCTGTTCAAACCCGGTGGCGCGGCACAGGAAATCCACACCTCCTTCACCGATCTGTTCCGCCTCGATGACCTTGCCCGAAAGAAGCCGGGCCGCACATTGCACCGACCAGCATAGGCTGTAGCAGTCTTTCAGGGATTGCGCCTGCGCGACATCCAGCAACCCGGCAGCGACGGCACCATCGAGGCCTGAGGACACGTCGCGGGCGGTAGTCCCTGCCAGCAAGGCACCGGTTTCGGCCATTAGTTCGATATCCATCAGGCGGCCGGGCCCGTTTTTGGCATCCCAGATCCCGGCGGGTGCCTTGGCTGCGGCCAGACGCGTTCGCATCTCGGCGACTTCGCGCAAGACATTGTCCCGCTCGCGTGGGCGCGACAGAAACCCGACGCGAAACGCTTCGATATCATTTGCCAAACCGGCATCACCCGCAACGACATTAGCACGGGTCAGGGCCAGATGTTCCCACACCCAGGCCTCATTCTGCTGATAATTGGTAAAGCTGGCCCAACTGGTGGCAACCGGCCCCTGATTGCCGGACGGGCGCAGGCGCATGTCGACCTCATACAGCCGCCCCTGTGACATCGGTGCCGAAAGTGCCGTGATCAGCGCCTGCGTGAACCGCGCATAATAGGTGCGCGTGGCCAGAGGACGCGGACCATCGGACATGTCCTGATCCTGCGGGTCATAGATCACAATCATGTCCAGATCGGATTGCGAATTGATCCGTCCTGCGCCCAACGATCCCATGCCCAACACCGCCGCTCCGCGCCCCGGGGCGGGCCCGTGTTTGCGGGCGAAATTCTCGGCAACATATGGCAGGATGGCGGCAATCACCGATTGTGCAAGTTCTGCATATTGCCGGCCTGCCTGTGCCCCGTCGATCAGACCCCGCAAGTGGTGGACACCGACCCGGAAATGCCATTCCTTGCACCAGCGCCGTGCAAGGTCGAGCCGGGTTTCGTAGTCAGGCTCCTCCGCCAGCGCACGGGCCAGTTCGATTTGCAATGCCTTCTGACCCGGCCAATCGGCAAAGAAACTGCCGCCGATCACCGCGTCGAAAACCGAGGCATTGCGCGACAGATGCGAGGCAAGAGCATGAGATGTGCCAACGATATCGACCAGCAGGTCGATCAGTTGCGGATTGGCCTCGAACAAGGAAAACAGCTGAACCCCGGCGGGAAGGCCAGACAGAAACCCATCCAGCGCCATCAACGCCTCATCCGGTTTGGCGGTCTTAGCAAGACGCGACAGCAACTCGGGCCGCAACCGTTCGAATATCCGCGACCCGCGCTGGGACCTTAAGGCCGGATATGTCGTCCACCGGGCCAGAATACTCTGGTCAAACTCCACATCCTGCACCGCCACAGGTGCAGGACCGGGTCCAGGCGCAAAAAATCCTTCAGTCAGTTCGTGCACTTCGGTCAGGCGGTTTTTCAGGTCCTGTTTCAGTTCATCGCTGCCGATCCCCATCAGACAGGCGATACGTTCGATGCCTTCCGGTGATTTCGGCACCTTATGCGTCTGTGCATCATGAACCATCTGAATGCGGTGTTCGACTTCGCGATGTGCCCGGTAATGATCGGTCAATTTATCCGCGACATCCTGCGGCACCCAGCCTTTTGACGCCAACGCCGCCAACCCCGGAACCGTTCCGCGCACCCGCAAATCCGGATCGCGACCACCTGCGATCAGCTGACGGGTCTGGGTGAAGAACTCGATCTCGCGAATACCGCCCTGCCCCAGCTTCATGTCGTGGCCGGGAATCGACAAGGCCCCGCCCGTACCTTTATTTTCGCGAATCCGAAGACGCATATCATGCGCGTCCTGAATGGCGGCAAAATCCAGATGGCGACGCCAGACAAAGGGGCGCAATGTGTCCAGAAACCGCTGCCCCGCAGCCAAGTCTCCGGCACAGGGACGGGCCTTGATATACGCCGCGCGCTCCCACGTGCGGCCGAGGCTTTCGTAGTACCGTTCAGCGGCCTCCATCGCCATGCAGACCGGTGTTACGGCAGGATCTGGCCTCAGCCTCAGATCGGTACGGAAAACATAGCCATCGGCAGTCTTGTCGCTGAGCGTCGCGCAGAAGTTCCGCGTTGCCCGTACCATGCCCTGCCGGGCCTCGTAGAAGTCATCGGGATCGAACCGCGTCTCATCAAACAGCACAATCAGATCGATATCCGAGCTGTAGTTCAGCTCATGCGCGCCCATCTTGCCCATGGCCAGAATGACCATCCCGGCGGCAGTTTCGATATCGTCCTCGGTCATACCCGGCAGTTTGTTGCGCCGGATCAACGTCGCAATCTCGGCCTTGGCCGCTGTATCCGCGGCCAATGCCCCGAAATCGGTCAGTGCCGCGGTGACTTTTTCAAGCGGCCAGGCACCTGCAATGTCGGCAAGCGCGGTCAACAGCGCCACACGCCGCTTTGCCTGCCGCAAGCCGGACTTCAGCTGATCCGGCGGCAGCTTACGCGCATCCGCCATGACTTCAGACAGCGCCTGATCCGGGCGCAATAAGGCATCAGGCAGCCATTCCCTTTCACGCTCGATCAGGCCTTTCAGATATGGGCTGGACCCGGCGATTCCCGCCACCAGCTCTCCCATCTCCTGCGACAGATCAGGTATCAGAGCGCGGGTTTCATCGCCCAGAGACGGATCAAACGCACGTGGAAGGCGGGTAATGGCAAGAGCGTCAGTCATGCGCGCAACCTGCGCATTGCGGGACGTAATCGTCAATGGGGCATTCTGATCAGGTTTCCTGAACCGGCGTATCCTGACTGAAGCTGTTGACCCAAACGTCGTTTCTTCGTTCCCACAAAGATGAAATCAGCATTGCCTCGCGCCGATCTGCGCCCGGGCGCAGGTAATCGGCACGGTAGGACAGCAAGACGATATCCGGGGTCAGAACGCGTAACCGAGTGTCACTCAGATCAAACTCGGCCATCGTTGGCGCATCTGCAAATTGCCCGACGTGATCGTCCCGATTGGCAAAACCCGTGGGATAAACGCCCAGAAAATCCGCGCTCAGCAAGGCGCGGTCGGCGCTTGCATCGCCTTCAACCAGCGCCACCCAGACCTGCGTTTCCAGTTCAAGAATGTCCTTTAGTGCAGGGGCAGCTTTGTTGTCCGTCATATCCATACCCAGACCCTGCGAGCCAGATCCTGAAACGTCAACCGGATTGCTTAATGTAAATCTTTTTCACATTACCCCTTGCACGCAACCAAACGATACCCCATCTATGCAATGTGAATAGAGTTTACATCAACCCTGGAGAGCTCAAATGACCGCATTGTCCGACCCCGCCGTCCCCGCGAATCCGGGATGGCTTTATCGAACCGAAGCCTGGCTGGATGACAAAGGCAAAGGGGCCTGGATCGCCGCCATGGTTCTTGGATTTATCTTCTTCTGGCCCGTTGGCCTTGCCCTGCTGGCCTATATGATCTGGAGCAAACGCATGTTCAGCAAATCCTGCAACCGCCGCAAATCCTGGCACAGCCACATGAGTGCAATGAAGCCCTCGGGCAACAGCGCCTTTGACGCCTACAAAGCAGATACACTGGCCCGCCTGGAACGCGAACAACAGGATTTCGAAGCATTCCTGCGCCGCCTGCGTGACGCCAAGGACAAGGCCGAATTCGACCAATTCATGGATGAACGCGCCCGCGAGAACCATGACGAAGATGGCAAGGGCGAGCCCGCCTGATTGACCTTGCCCTGCCCCGGTGTTTCGGGACAGGGTGCCCCTACCCCAGTTTTTCGGACCTATCGAATGAACCATCTGCCCGACCCGGACACCCAACCCGATTTCTATCGTTCCGTGACAACCAAACGCTTTGTCGCCTGGCTGTTCGATATCGCCTTCATTTCGCTGCTTTGCACGGTGGCAATCCTCTTTACTGCGTTTCTGGGTCTGTTTTTCCTGGCCCTGATCTACGCCGTTGTCAGCTTCGTCTACCGGGTGGTGACCATCGCCAACGGCTCAGCCACGCTGGGAATGCGCTTTATGGGGATCGAGCTGCGTGACGCGTTCGGAGAACGAATGGACCTGGGCAAGGCGCTTGCCCACACTGCCGGCTATTTTGTCAGCATGGCCTTTCCCGTGGTCCAGATCATCTCGGTCATCATGATGATGACCAGCGCCCGTGGCCAGGGTCTGACCGACAGTTTTCTGGGCACCGTGATGATCAACCAACGGGCCTGACGCAAGGTTGCGTGAAACACTTGGCGGTCTCGGGAACGGTTGCTATCATCCCTCCCGAGGTTGGATGGGGATTTCATGCGACATACGCTGCCAATTGCGCCACAATTCTATGTCACGGCACCGCAGCCCTGCCCTTATCTTGGCGGCAGGATGGAACGTAAACTGTTCACCGCCCTGCAAGGCGAAGGGGCTGAACAGCTGAACAACTCCCTGTCTCAACAAGGATTTCGCCGGTCTCAGAATGTACTCTACCGTCCTTCGTGTACGGATTGCGCAGCCTGCCTGTCTGCTCGGATCGATGTTTCAGCCTTCCGGCCGACCAAAAGCCAGAAGCGCGCAGCAAGGCGGAATGGTTACCTGGAACGCCGCGCAACCTCGCCATGGGCCACGGATGAGCAATACGAGCTGTTCCGCCGTTATCTTGACACCCGTCACGCCGATGGCGGCATGGCTGACATGGATGTTTTCGAATTCGCCGCGATGATCGAGGAAACACCGATCCGCAGCCGCGTTGTGGAATATGCCGATCCTGAAACGGGCGAGTTGATCGCCGTCAGCCTGACCGATGTGCTCGATGACGGGCTAAGTATGGTCTATTCTTTCTACGACCCGGAACAGCCGCAAAACTCACTCGGCACCTACATGATCCTCGACCATATCGACATCGCACGTGAGGCGGGCCTGCCCTATATCTATCTGGGGTACTGGGTCCCCGGCAGCCCCAAGATGGGCTACAAAGCCAAGTTTTCAGGGCTCGAGGCCTATATTCAGGGGGGCTGGCAAAAAATCAGCGATCCGGATGCCTATACCGGCACATCGCATCACCCCTTGTCGGCGCCGCCAATCGCCGAACAGGTCGCCAATATCCAGCTGCCTGACCGGCACCCGACCAAAGGCTGACCGCGCGATGAAACAAAGCCTGCATGCCGTCACCCTTGTGGTGCCGGATTACGACAACGCCATCTTGTTTTATACAAAGACGCTCAGCTTCCAACTTATCAAGGACATAGACCTCGGCAATGGCAAGCGCTGGGTTCTGGTCGCGCCTCCCGGTTCGGACAGCGGCTGCCTTCTTCTGGCAAAGGCTGACGGACCTGAACAAACCGCCGCCATAGGCAACCAGACCGGCGGGCGCGTTGGGTTCTTCCTGCAAACCGATGATTTCTATCGCGACCATGCGAACATGCGCGCCAGGGATGTTCACTTCGAAGAAGAACCACGCCACGAATCCTATGGCGTCGTCGCTGTCTGGCGTGATCCCTTCGGCAATCGCTGGGACCTGATCCAGTTCACCTGATCCGCATCTTCATCTGGCCAAAAATATCCCGGGGATGAATTGGCCGCAGGCCAAGAAGGGGCTGGCCCCTTGCCCCGAAATAAACAGAAAAGGGGGCCAATCGGCCCCCTTTGCAATATTCTCTTCCGGATCGGATCAGTTTGGCATCAGGTCCGGAACGATCGTGACAATCGTCGGGAAGAACCACAAGATCGCGATCCCCATCACCTGGATCAGAACAAACGGAACGATCCCGCGATAAATATGACCTGTAGTCACCTCCTTCGGCGCAACCCCCCGAAGGTAGAACAACGCAAACCCGAAAGGTGGCGTCAGGAACGACGTCTGAAGGTTCACCGCCACCATAATCGTGACCCATTTCGGATCGAACGAGCCGCCATAGATCACAGGGCCCACGATGGGGATCACGATGTAGATGATCTCGAGGAAATCCAGCACGAACCCCAGAATGAACAGCACCAGCATCACGATCAGGAAAACCGTGAACTCGTTGTCAAAGCTCTTCAGGAATTGCTGGATATAATGCTCCCCTCCGAATGAAATCACCACGAGGTTCAGCAACTGCGATCCGATCAGGATGGTGAATACCATCGAGGTCACCTTGGCCGTCTCGCGAACCACCGGGGTCAATACACCGCTGGAATACAGCACCCAGCACCCGTAAAGCAGACCGAACAGCGCGTACAGGTAGGCCGCATAAGCAATGATGAAGGCGATCCAGCTTTCCACCGTCACATTGCCTTGATTGATACGCAGGTCAAAGTTGACCCCCATCAGCAATGCAATGACAACGGCGAAAGTCGACCAGATGACCACTTTGCCCGAACGGCCCTGATCCTGCAGCTTGCGATAGGCCGCCAGCATGATCGCGCCACCCGCGCCCAGCGCAGCCGCCGGTGTCGGATTGGTGACACCTCCCAGGATCGAGCCCAGCACCGCGATGATAAGAACAAGCGGCGGGAAGACCACGCGGATCAGATCGTTTGTGGCACAGCGCGCCGCAGCCTCTTTGCAGCCATACATGGCGAGCGCGAACGGCAGGGCGAGCAGCACGAAAGTCACGCCAGAGGATGTGGTAGGCGATATCATCAGGATATCGGCCAATGCCATCAGCAGCAGCCCGATCGCGCCAAGGATCAGCGGCTGCGGTGACCGCGACGGTGCGATACCACGGCCCAGAACCAGGGTCAGCCCCAGCAGAACAAGGGAAACCGCCACACCAGTGCCAATCGGCGCCGCGTCGGCAATCCTTTTTTGTTGTTCGGCGGCCAGTTCCTCTTCTGTCAGGCGATGCGCTTCGGTTGCGCCGCCAGCGGCATCAATTGCCTCCTGCTCGGCAACAGCCTGATCCCAGGCAACTTGCCCGTGCAGATCGATCATCGACGCCTTGCACTCTGCCGACACGTTGGTCCGCAGCGACGCACCCTCGCCGATATCCGAAAAGGCCGAGACCGAGATGTTCTGGCTTCCGATCACACCGACATTGCCCAGAAGGACCGCGCCGACGATCAGGGCAACCGGCGCGCCCAGCAACCATGTCAGGCCTTCTGACCGCGTAATGGGTTCCCCGGAGCCACCGGACACAGCCACAGCAGGCGCTTTGTGCGGGTTCAGCAGCGCATAGCCAAAGGCGTAGAGAGCGTAGAGCAGCGCCAGCATGATCCCCGGCAGCAGCGCAGCCTGGAACAATGTTCCGACCGAGACAACCGCAGGCTCACCCAGATAGGTCAGCGCGTCGGTACAACCGGCTTCAACAGCCCGGGTTTCCTGCGCTGTCGAATACAGATCCCCCGCCAATGTGCCCAGCAGGACGATCACGATCGACGGTGGAATGATTTGCCCCAGGGTGCCCGATGCCGCGATCACACCGGTCGCCAGTTCCGGCGAATAGTTGTTGCGCAACATGGTTGGAAGCGCCAGCAGGCCCATCGTCACAACGGTCGCGCCAACGATACCGGTCGAAGCCGCAAGGAACGCCCCCACAACCACGATCGACACGGCCAGACCACCCGGAAGTGGGCCAAAAACACGTGCCATCGTCGTCAGAAGATCGTTGGCAATCTTTGAACGTTCCAGCGTGATGCCCATCAGAACAAACATGAGCACGGCCAGAAGGGTCTCGATGGATTGACCGGCCAGAACCCGCTCGTTCATGCGGTTCACGATGAACGACACGTTGCGGTCCAGCGCGGTTTCCCAGCCCGAGGCAAAAACCGGTTCGGCGAGCCTTGGCAAATCCGGGTATCGGAACACCGATATGGTGTCCGGCTTGATCCCGGAATTCACAAGGTCCCGATAACTTTGCGATCCAACGTCAATCGCCTGGTGGATCAGCAACCCCGCACTGTCCAGCGCGGCGATGATGCCAAAGGATATAATCCCTGCCCCGCCGATGGCAAAAGCCACCGGAAAGCCGGAAAGGATGCCCCCGAAAAGGCAAAAGAATACGATAATAAGGCCTATCTCGACGCCATCAAGTCCGAATAGCATTGTCTTTGTCTCCGCCCTTAATGCGCGCCTTCATAGGCTTCTTCACCCTCACCAAGACTGTCCTTGTCGAGGTATTTTCCAACGCTGTCCGGCCCTTCCACAAATTCCAGATACGACCGGTACAAAAACGCGATGGCGTGCAGGAACACCATGGCCGCAAAGGCCACCAGCAGGATCTTGAACAGGAAGTAGGCATTGAACCCGTTGGGGCTGAACCCGATGGTTTCCACGTTCCAACGCAGGGCGCGGGATTTGGCAACCAGACGGTCCAGCGCGTCACTGGCCGATGGGTTCGGCACGATCAGGTGCCGCCACAGGAAGAACCAGCCGTACATCCAGGTCAGCACCGCCATTGGCATCATGAACAGCAACGCACCGCACATATCGACCACACGCTTGGCGCGGTGGCTGATACCGGCATAGATCAGATCAACGCGCACATGCCCGCCCTGCACAAATGTGTAGGTACAACACAGACAAACAACCATGGCGTTATACAGTTTCAGCTCTTCCGCGAACCAGCTGATATCCATCTGGAACGGAATGCCCAGACCGAAGGACATGTCAGGACGGGTAAAGACCCGTTGCATGAATACGATGACAATCTGCTGAATCACCATCAGCAGACCCGCCCAGGCAAAGAACCGCCCGGTGGTGTTTGCGAAACCTTCCAGGCCGCGCACGATGGCCCACATGAAGTTCCGGTAATACAACCCGACGGCTGTCAGAACCAAAAAGAAGGTGAACACCACAAAGAAGAACTCGACCGAGCCGCCGTAATACACAAAGCGCATGATCGACGCCTTGTCAGACCAGTCCAGCCAGAGCTGCGGATGCGTGATCGCATATCCGAAATTATAGAAGGCTTCGGCAATGTTCTGAATGAACCAGACCAGTCCATTCCACAGGGCGCCGAAGAACGAGATACCGTTTTCGTCCTGCATGTTGTCCCCAGGTCGTCTCAGTTGCGCGCAGGCCTATTGTGGCTTGCCCAAGTCCTTTCACGCAACGGGAATGGTTTCCCCGCAAGGTGCGGGGAAACCGTTTTTCCTTTGATCAGGAAGGATTAGCCGCGAACACGGTCACGCTGTGCGGTGTAGACACCCGACGACAGGTTGTTCCATGCCGACGAAGCCGCCATCGACGGCATTGCGCTGTCGTGGATCTTCTTGAACAGCTCATCGCCCATGTTCTCGTCCAGAACTTCCTGGCTGGCCTTGCCGAACGCATCCCAGACACTGTCAGGGAATTCCAGGACCTTGACACCACCGGCCTGCAGGCGCTGCAGCGCTGCACCGTTGTTGGCCAGGAATTGCGCCAGGTTCCACTGGTGTGCTTCTGCGGCAGCGATCTCGATGATCTTCTGCTGGGCCGGGGTCAGTTCATTGAACACGTCGCGGTTGGTTGCCAGCGACAGACCTGCGCCCGGCTCGTGGAAGCCCGCGGTGTAGTAGGTCTTGGTGATTTCCTGGAAGCCCGCCTTTTCGTCGGCCCAGGGTCCGATCCACTCGGTTCCGTCAATCGCGCCGGACGACAGCGCCTGATACACTTCGGAACCGGGGATGTTCTGAACAGACGCGCCCAGTTTGCCCAGTGCTTTGCCGCCCAGACCGGGCATACGGAACTTCAGACCATTGAAGTCTTCAGGGCTGTTGATTTCTTTCGAGAACCAGCCGCCCGCCTGCGCACCGGTGTTACCGGCCAGGAAGGACTTCAGGCCAAAGATTTCGCCCAGCTCATCATGCAGCTCCATACCGCCGTCATGATAGTACCAGTTCACCAGTTCCTGCGCGGTCATGCCGAAAGGCACAGCCGTAAAGAAGGCGTAACCTGGGTGCTGACCCACAAAGTAATAGTCAGCGGCGTGATACATGTCGGCCTGACCGGACGACACCGCGTCAAACACCTCGAACGCGCCAACCAGTTCGCCTGCCGCTTTGATTTCAACATTCAGGCTGCCATCCGACATGGCGTTGATGCTGTCGGCACAACGCTGTGCGCTGTCAAACACGCCAGCCAGACCACGACCCCACGAGGTCACCATGGTCAGTGTGCGCTGTCCCTGTGCATAGGCCGGAGCCGCCAGAGCGGTTGCTGCAGCTGCCGAACCGCCCAGCGCGGATTTTTTCAGAAATGAACGACGATCCATATGAGTGTTCCTCCCCTTCATAGTCACGATCCGGCAGAACCGGACCTGTCGCATTCAGTGCGCGTCAGCCTAATGTGAGCGAAGCGAAAGGGAATACCTACTACTGCGTAGAGAATCGATTTCTTTTGGGGATGCGGTGAAATTTCCGAACGAAAACTCCAACAAAAACGGCCCAAACACCGGAATTTCACAGACCAACGCCAATCTTTTTGCATTTTTGACGCCGCTTGCGTATCGATTCGTCCATGCAAAGACTTCGACATCTGGTCTCGCTGACCTATGCGCAGAAACTGTCGCTGGTGGCCGCAATCCCGCTGGTTGTGGCCGTGGCCGCAATCGCTGTGCTTGTAGCCTATGAGGCGCGTGCGACCGCCGAGCGCGAGATCGAAGCCCTGGAGCGCAGCCTGATCGAGGCCAAGAAAGAAGAACTTCGCAACTACGTGACGCAGGCGCGAAATGGGTTTGCCTATATCTATGGCCGCGCTGAACCGGATGACGAGGTGTCAAAGAACCTTGTCTCGCAGATTCTCTCGGCAATGATCTATGGGCAGGACGGGTTCTTTTTCGTTTACGATTATGATGGCAACAATCTGGTCAGCCCCCGACAGACACAATTCATCAACCGCAACTGGGAAGGTCTGACCGACAGCGATGGAACGCCCATTGTTAACGAGTTCATTCGCCTCGCCCGTCAGGGGGCCGGGTGGCACAGCTTCATGTGGGAAAAACCCTCGACCGGGGATGAGGCGCAAATGATCGCCTATGTCGTCGGGTTGCAGGACTGGCGCTGGGTCGTGGGTACCGGGGTCTTCATTGACGACATTGTCGCCACGGTCGCCAACGCAAGAGCCGAGGTCGAGGCCCGCGTGCAACGCACCTTCATGTATATCGGCGCCATTGTTGTTGCCGCCGTTCTGATTGTCTTTGCCTCGGGCATGTTGCTGAACATTCGCGAGCGACGGTTGGCGGATGCCAAGCTGAAGGAACTGACGCAACGTGTCTTCGACGCGCAGGAAGAGGAACGCGGCCGGGTTGCCCGCGAACTGCATGATGGCATCAGCCAGATCCTTGTGGGTGTACGCTATGCGCTGGACAATGCGCGCCGCCGTCTGTTGCGCGGCGATGATGCGGGTGCGCGCGATCCGCTGGACAAAGGCATCGACCATCTTCGCACCGCCATCACCGAGGTGCGCCGCATCAGCCGCGACCTGCGCCCCGGCGTGCTGGACGACCTTGGCCTTGGACCTGCGCTGAAGGCTCTGACCGACGATTTTCGCGAACGAACCGGGATCGAGACCGAGTTTTCCACCGTTGTATTCCGTAACCGGCTGGATCAGGACAGCAAGATCGCGCTCTACCGCATCGCACAAGAGGCGCTGACAAATATCGAACGGCACGCGGATGCCTCTTATGTTACGATTGACCTGCGTGGCCACAAGAAAGGCGCAACCATGCGGATCACCGACAATGGCCGTGGGTTGCGCGCAGAATCCGGAACCCCGACCACCGGCATCGGCCTGCGCAACATGCAGGAGCGAATTGAACAACTTGACGGATCGCTGCGTATTC
The DNA here is from genome assembly GCF_059613825.1 of Ruegeria sp. SATB027. Taxonomy (NCBI): domain Bacteria; kingdom Pseudomonadati; phylum Pseudomonadota; class Alphaproteobacteria; order Rhodobacterales; family Roseobacteraceae; genus Ruegeria; species Ruegeria sp. SATB027. The sequence continues at coordinate 170,618 of NZ_JBXWTH010000047.1, read as the reverse complement.
TGTCATCACGCGGACCGCGCGGCGGAACGGTGATCGAGGCCAGCCTGCCGCTGAGCCACCTGTTGCCACCGCAGGAAGACGCAACTCCGAACCGAAAGGCCGGTACATGAGCGCCAAAAACATCCGAGTTCTTATTGTCGACGATCATCCCATGGTGGCCGAGGGCATTCAGTCGATCCTTGAAAGCTACGACGATATCGAAGTGGTTGGAACACTCGGCAGCGGTCAGGCCGCGGTGGAACAGGCGGTTGGTCTTTCCCCGGATGTCATCTTAATGGACCTGAACATGCCTGGCCTCGGCGGACTCAGCGCCACGGAAATCATTCTGGAACGCCTGCCCGATACGCGCATCCTGATCCTGTCGATGCATGACAGCCCCGAATACATTTCGACCGCGCTCAGCCACGGCGCAAAAGGCTATGTTCTCAAAGATGTCCCAACCGAAGAGATCAAGCAGGCCATCGACGCGGTCATGCGGGGTGAGCAGTATCTGTGCACCGGTGCCAGTGGGTCCCTGAAACCCAAAGGCGACAACGCACGCGAGGCGCTGACAGGGCGCGAGCAAACAATTCTGCTGGAACTGGCGCAGGGCAAATCAAACAAAGAGGTTGCGCAAAAGCTGGATATCTCGGTGCGCACGGTTGAAACGCATCGCAAGAACATCAAGCGCAAACTGGGAATTTCCTCGACTGCCGGGCTGACCCGCTACGCGCTGGAACATGGCATGCTGCAAGGCACCGGGGTCGGTTTCTGATCCTTGCGCAACCGCAGCGCGCAGCGCTGCCCGGCCCAACCAGAGAAGACGCGCCACAGGCGCGTTGACGGCGGGCGGGAGCGTTCACCTCCGGTAGTGCCCCTTCAATCCAGCAACTGATCCTTTCGCAAACCCTCACGCTCATAATGATGCGGCAACACGCGTCCATAAAGCTGCTGCGTCCGTTCGATCCCGCCGCACATGCCTTCGGCCTCGACAAATGAAAAGATACCCACATACCGCCGCCGCGTGCCCTTGACCGGGGCGACCCTGTGCAGGGAATAGCGGCCTTTGAATATCTGCAAGTCCCCAGGTCGCAATTCCAGCCGATGAACACGCGCCGTGTTTCCATCCAGAACCGAAGCGACCTGATCGAAATTCTCATCCTCGGCTGAGCGCAGATTGGGCGCGTATTCGAATGCACCGCCCTGCTCGCCATTCTGGATCGCCAGTGTCACGGTGTAGTTGTTGGTGTCGAAATGCCAGGGAAAGCCCTGCCCCTCCTCCACGACATTGATGATCACGTCTGCCAGTGGGTCGTCGTAACGAAAGAAGCGGTCCTCAGGCTCATCCAGCGCATCCCGAATGAAGGGAAGAAATCCGCTAAACTCGTAAATCCTGCGCAAAGGACCGGAATGCGCAAAATTGTCGGCAGGAACAAACGCGTTCGAACGGTCATAGAACCGTCTGATCGGATGGGCGGCGTCGAACCGTGGGTCGTCTTTGGTGAAATAGGCATTTGTACGATTGAAAGACCGGTGTGCATTGGGCGCCACCTCGTCGGCCTCTTGCACCAAAAGCTCGATCCCCTGTGCATGTGCGAAACCCGGTAGAACCGCACATCCGTCCTGTTCCAACTCGCGCCGCAAATCCTCGATCAATCGCCTGTAAGCTGGCGAATCCGGGCGATCGATCGGATATCGTCCCAGATCTACCAGGTCCTGTAACATGCTCCGCCTCCCTCGTTTGCGACCACAAGGTCAGCGTGACCCAGACAAAACACCGGATCATGCCAATTTCAGACATCGGCCTGACGCATTCAGACCTTCATACTTGTCCCGCCCTCAGGAAAACGACTGCCCTTTTCCCGGAAATTCCCGGCATGCGGCAATCTGCGCAACAAAATTTCGCAAAATACCGCCATTGAGATAGAAAATTGGTGGATTTGCCTGTTGACGCTCCTCCCCCCCGACCATAATGTCCCCTCCAAGCAAAAAGGAGCCTCTGGCGATGAGAACGCTAGTCGTAATCGTAGGAACCACGCGCATGGGCCGGTAACGGTAAACCATAATCGAACCCATGCGCCTCCGAAAATTCGGGGGCTTTTTTTTGTCAAACGCAAGACACATGTCGCGAACGGAGCAAAGCAGATGACACGTGAGATGACCGGCGCAAAGATGGTGGTTCAGGCCCTCAAGGATCAGGGCGTGGACACGGTATTCGGATACCCCGGTGGCGCCGTCCTACCGATCTATGACGAGATCTTTCTGCAAAACGACATTCGCCACATTCTGGTACGTCACGAACAGGGTGCAATCCACGCCGCCGAAGGCTATGCGCGGTCGACCGGTAAGCCGGGTGTTGCGCTTGTAACCTCTGGTCCCGGTGCCACAAACGCCGTTACCGGCCTGACTGATGCGTTGCTGGATTCGATTCCGATTGTGGTTCTGACCGGGCAGGTCCCGACCTTCATGATCGGATCGGATGCCTTTCAGGAGGCCGACACCGTTGGCATCACCCGCCCCTGCACCAAACACAACTGGCTGGTAAAGGACACGAATTCGCTGGCCGAGACGCTGCACGAGGCCTTCCATGTGGCCAAGTCGGGCCGTCCCGGCCCGGTTCTGATCGACATTCCCAAGGATGTGCAGTTTGCCACGGGTGAATACAACAGTCCCAAACCTTCGACCTCGCATTACCAGCCAGTGCTGAAAGGCGATCTGGAGGAAATCAACGAGCTTGTTGCAGCCATTGAAAAGGCCAAGAAGCCGGTTTTCTACACGGGTGGTGGTGTCATCAACTCTGGCCCCGCAGCCAGCCAGTTGCTGCGCGAGTTGGTGGATTCCACGGGCTTCCCGATCACCTCAACCCTGATGGGTCTGGGTGCCTATCCGGCGTCGGGCGAAAACTGGTTGGGGATGCTGGGGATGCATGGCCTCTACGAGGCGAACCTTGCGATGCATGGCTGTGACCTGATGATCAACATCGGCGCACGGTTCGACGACCGGATCACCGGGCGCATCGACGCGTTCTCTCCAAAGTCGAAGAAAGCCCATATCGATATTGATCCGTCTTCGATCAACAAGGTCATCCGTGTGGACATCCCGATTGTGGGCGACGTGGCGCATGTACTGGAAGACATTCTGAAGGTGTGGAAGTCACGCGGGCGCAAGACCGACGCGGCAGCCGTCAAGAAATGGCAGGCGCAGATCTCTGAGTGGCGCAAGATCAACTGTCTGTCCTACACCAACAGCGAAAAGTCGATCAAACCGCAATACGCGCTGCAACGTCTTGAAGAGCTCACGAAAAAGCATGATCGCTATATCACGACCGAGGTTGGGCAACATCAGATGTGGGCGGCACAATATCTTGGGTTCGAAGATCCCAACCGCTGGATGACATCGGGCGGGTTGGGCACGATGGGCTACGGCTTCCCGGCTTCGATCGGTGTGCAGATGGCTCATCCTGACGCGCTGGTAATCAACGTCGCCGGTGAAGCCTCTTGGCTGATGAACATGCAGGAAATGGGCACGGCCGTTCAGTACCGCCTGCCGGTCAAGCAGTTCATCCTGAACAACGAACGCCTCGGCATGGTCCGCCAGTGGCAGGAACTGCTGCATGGCGAGCGGTATTCGCATAGCTGGTCCGAAGCCCTGCCCGATTTCGTCAAACTCGCAGAGGCCTTCGGGGCCAAGGGCATCATCTGCTCGGACCCCGCCGATCTGGACGATGCGATCATGGAGATGATCAACTACGACGGCCCGGTCATCTTCGACTGTCTGGTCGAAAAGCACGAGAATTGCTTCCCCATGATCCCGTCGGGCAAGGCACATAACGAGATGCTGCTGGGCGAGGCCGAGACGCAGGGCGTGATCGACAGCAAAGGTTCGGTTCTGGTCTGATACCGTCCGAGGATTACCGCCGGGCGACCGTTGCGCCCGGCAAACACAGGATGATGAAAGGGACATAAATGTCTGCCCTACATATCAAAAAAGGCTCCAACCGCCATTCGGCCTATAACCTACGGCCTACCTTCTCGGACGTGCAGGAACGCCACACCATTGCCGTACTGGTCGAGAATGAACCCGGTGTCCTGGCCCGTGTGATCGGCCTGTTCTCGGGGCGGGGTTACAACATCGAAAGCCTGACCGTGGCCGAGGTGGATCACACAGGACACCTGAGCCGCATCACCATTGTCACCACCGGCACACCGCAGGTGATCGAACAGATCAAGGCGCAGCTGGGCCGGATCGTGACTGTCCATGACGTGCATGACCTGACGGTCGAAGGCCCTTCGGTTGAACGCGAACTGGCCATCATCAAGGTCGTGGGTGAAGGCGACAAACGCGTCGAGGCGCTGCGACTGGCTGACATCTTCCGTGCCAATGTGGTCGACAGCACCCTGAACTCTTTCATCTTCGAGATCACCGGCGCGCCGGACAAGATCGACGCTTTTGCTGACCTGATGCGCCCGTTGGGCCTGATGGAAATCGCCCGCACCGGCGTGGCGGCCCTGCTGCGCGGCGACTGAACAATATACCCGCCTTGGGGCTTTTCCTGCATCCAAGGCGGGAGCACATCTTTGAGTTGGTGGGCATTTGCAAAATCAACCCACACGTCCTTCTATGCGCTAAATTTGCCATAGGGTAAGCTTTTCCGGATAAAGATTAGGCATTTTCAGATAAAGCCTATTGCCATTGCACTTTATGGCATTAGCCTCAACGCGCAACGCGACGTGGGGATACGTTGCTTGGGGTCAATCTGTACGATTTTTCAATGCGCGCCGGGGCTTGGTTCCAGTGCTGCGATGGTTTTTCAGGAAACTTAGCAAGGCGTGGGCATCCATGACCGACGACATTCGCAGCCCGGCTGAACTTCGCGCGATGTTTGGCGCGAATCTGCGGCAACTGGCACGAAGGTATCGGTCGGTCTCGGCACTGTGCCGCAAGCTTGGCGTGAATCGGACGCAGTTCAACAGGTATCTTTCGGGTGAAAGTGTTCCACGGCCGGATGTTTTGGATCGCATCTGCCGGTTTTTCGACGTGGATGCGCGCATCCTCCTGAAGCCCCTGGACGAAATTGAAAAGATCGAGGACCACCCCGCAGCGGCGGCCTTGACCGAGTTTCTGGGATCAGGTGTGGACATGATCGCCAGAACTGCGTTTTCTCCGGGGTTTTATGCAGTGATCGAAAGCGTCTCGGCCTCGCACCGCATGACCTTGCTGCACGCCCGACCACTGGCCCAATGCACATTGATACGCGGATATGTCTCGCGCGCCGCAATGCCCGAAGCAACGCCGCAGGCGCGCGAAATACAAGGGATCGTCGCCTGCACCGGCAGTTCCGTCTATATGCTGACCTCTCAGCGAGCGGGTCAGAACAGCCGCGTTTATATGATTTCACCCGATCCCACGGGAACAGCGGTTCAGTGGCGCGGTACGGTCATAAGCCCAGCCGCCCCTGAGGCACCGTAACCCGTGGTTCTGAAATATCTCGGGCACGATGCAACGGCGATTTTCGCCGCTGCGCGTTTGTCGACCAACAATCCGGCCCAGCAACCCTGACCGGTTTTTTCAGGACGATGTGCCCTCGCCTTCGACTTGGGTGATTTGCCTATACAGGTGCCAACTGGCGTGACCCAACAGCGGCAGGACCACCAGAAGGCCCAGAAACCAGGGCACCATGGCCAGGAACGTCAGAACAGCGATGATTACCCCCCAGACAAGCATCACCGGAAAATTTCCGGACACATAGGTAAAGCTTGCAATCATCGCCGTGACAAAATCCAGTTCGCGGTCCAGCAGCAGTGGGATCGACAATACGGTGATCATATAAAGAACGGTTGCGAATACCGCCCCGACCACCGTGCCCACAGCCAGCATTGTCAGGCCATTCGCCGTCAGAAAGACCTCAAGCGAGGATGACACGTTAGTCATCGTGGCCAGCCCAAGGAACAGGGCAAAGATCATGTGCCCCAGGAAAAACCAGAACAGAAACACCACGACGATGATGGCGCAGATCGACGGCAATTGCCGACGGCTTTGTTGCAGCACGACACCAAAGATTGCGCCAAGATCCAGCGGTTCGCCCTGTTCCAGCCGGTGCGACACCTCGTAAAGGCCAACAGCGGCAAACGGGCCGATCAACGGAAAGCCGATAGCTGCCAGAACCAGCCAGAAGGTTGTACCAGTCTGGATGGTGACCCATGCCATCGCCCATCCAGCAAGCACGTAGAACCCGGCAAAGATCAACCCGAACTGCGGCGCGCGTCGAAAGTCGGCCCAGGCGCGCTTCAACGCTGTGCGCAGCATGGCTGTATCTACCGGACGCATGTCCGGAACGCCAAATGGCTTTTCCATTTAGTCTCCTCCCTGATCGGCGTTATGACATCGCCGGCCTCTTGTTGGGCCAGTCGGTTTCGGTGTGATACGCCGCCCCGACCGACAGTAATTTCTGATCCGATCCTTTTGGTCCAAACAGTTGAAAGCCCATGGGCAGGCCCTGCACACCAAACCCGGCGGGCGCGGCCAGACAAGGCAAGCCAATCAGGCTGACCGGTACCGTGACATGCATCCAGCGATGATATGTATCCATTGCGCGGTCCGCGATCCGGGTGGGGTAAGGTGTTTCGATCCCAAACGGCCAAACCTGTGCGGATGGCAGGACCAGGGCATCAAACTGCTTGAACAGTTCCGCCGCGCACCGGAACCATTCTGACCGGATTACGCTGGCGTGATGCACGTCCATGGCACTCATCGTCAGACCCCGGTCCAGCTCCCACTGGGCTGTGTCTTTCAGATGGTCCCGTCGTTCAGCCAAAGGTTCCAGCCCTGCGGCGACACTCCAGGACCGCAGGGTGATCCAACTGGTCCATAACCGTTCGGCATCGAAAGGTGGGGCGACATGTTCAACACGCGCGCCCCGCGCTTCGAACACCTTCAACGCATCTCGGCACAGCTCAAGAATTCCGGCCTCTGTTGGAAAGGCCCTGCCCCAATCGCCCAGCCAGCCAATGCGCAGCCCGGTCAGATCTGCTGCGACAACAGGGGAAACCGGTGCATATTCTCCGACCAATGGCAGGCGCGGATCGGGCCCCGAGATCACGTCGAGCAGGATGCCCAGATCTTCGGGACTGCGCGCCATTGGACCCAATGTGGACAGCTGATGCAGGAAACTATCGCCGACCGGATCAGACGGCACCCTGCCCCAGCTTGGGCGAAAGCCGTAAACATTGTTCCAGGCCGCCGGGTTGCGCAGGCTGCCCATCATGTCGGACCCGTCGGCCAATGCGACCATACCCGTCGCCAAAGCCACTGCTGCCCCACCTGATGAGCCACCGCAGGTGTAACTGGCGTCATAAGGATTGCGCGTCGCACCATAGACCGGGTTGAACGTGTGCGAGCCCAGCCCGAATTCCGGCGTATTGGTCTTGCCGATCAGGATGGCGCCCGCGGCCCGCATCCTGGCGGCAATCAGATCATCCCTGTCAGGGACGACATCCCTGAAAACAGGCGATCCGTGCGACGAAACAATACCTGCCACATTGACCAAATCCTTGACCGCAATTGGCAGGCCGTGCAGCGGGCCAGTGACAGGACCGCTGTCGCGGGCCTGCGCTTCGGCCATCAGCTCGCCCTTGTCCCGCAGCGCCACGATGGCGTTCACGTCACCGTTGACTTTGGCAATGCGATCCAGCGTGGCCCGCATGACTTCTGTGGCCGAAACCTGCCGGGTAGCCAGTTGGTTCAGAAGCTCTGTGGCAGATATCCGGGTCAGGTCCATAACACGCCAGTCTGTTGTTGGTCTTCAACAGCCTAGCGAGCGGTTCACCTCATTTAAACCCACTGTTTAGATGTATCTTTTCTTGTCTCACAAACAACAACATCACAACGCTCTGCGGTTCAATGGCAGGTTGCTGTCCCGGCCCAACCAATACCGTAGACAAAGGGCAATGGCGCCACCACTCAACACCAGCCAGACCCCACCCCACAGCATCGCGGTGCCGCCGAATTCCTCGGCCAACAAGAACGCGTCCGAGCGTGCGCCGGATCGTCGGATGGTGTCATCAAAGATATCAAACGGCACGTAGATCATGCTGGTCAGCCCGACAACGCGCAGCACCAGATCACTGACCTCGTAGCTCAGAAACCACGCTGTCGCAATCATTGCCGCCCCGACACCTGCGCAAAAAAGCAAGGCGAAAGCATCGCGTATGTACAGCAGTGCGATCAGACACATGATTGCGCCGAAAACAGCCAGAACAGCCCGGTCAGCATTTGTCCGCAAGGCAATGATCAAAAGCGCCATACCAAACACAAGCGAGCCGAGATAGCCGGCGGACAGGCTGAGAAACCTGTTGCCGCCCCGGCCGATCACCATTCCACCTTGCTGGGGTGAGATCGTGAAACTCTCGACCGAGCCGCCAGTCAGTAGGATTGTCACGGCATGAGACAGCTCATGCAGAAAGACGACCAGAATTTTCAGCGGAACAACAAACGGCGTGTTCCAGAGCGCAAAGACCAGACCGGTGATCAGGATTAGCTGCCAGTGCCCTTTCAGCAGGTCCAGAAAGGAACGCTGGCGTGTCACCTTAGCTGTCGCCCTGCGCCTCTGACCGGCTTTTGCCTGACACGTTCAGCGCCAAGGTTGCCGCCATGAATCCGTCAAGATCCCCGTCCAGAACACCTTTGGTATCCGAGGTTTCGTGATTGGTTCGCAGGTCCTTGACCATCTGATAGGGCTGCAACACGTAAGACCGGATTTGGTTGCCCCAGCCCGCATCGCCCTTGGCCTCGTGCGCCGCGTTGATATCCGCGTTGCGGCGATCCAGTTCCTGCTGGTACAGGCGCGATTTCAGGGCTTTCATGGCAATATCGCGGTTCTGGTGCTGCGACTTTTCCGAACTGGTCACAACAATCCCGGTCGGGATGTGCGTGATCCGAACGGCCGAGTCGGTGGTGTTCACGTGCTGGCCACCAGCCCCCGAAGACCGGTAGGTGTCGATGCGGATATCGGCCGGGTTCACCTCAATCTCGATATTGTCGTCGACCACCGGATAGACCCAGACCGAGCTGAAAGACGTATGGCGTTTTGCCGCCGAGTCATAGGGCGAGATCCGCACCAGCCGGTGTACGCCGCTTTCCGATTTCAGCCAGCCATAGGCGTTGTGACCGGAAATCTTGTAGGCTGCGGATTTGATCCCCGCTTCTTCGCCCGGTGTCTCGGATTGCAGCTCGACCGTGTAACCCTTTTTCTCGGCCCAGCGCACATACATGCGCGCCAGCATCGACGCCCAGTCGCAGCTTTCGGTTCCCCCCGCGCCCGAGTTGATTTCGAGGAAGGTATCATTGCTGTCAGCCTCGCCGTCCAGCAGCGCCTCAAGCTCTTTTTTTGCGGCCTTGGTTTTCAGCGTCTTAATCGCGGCTTCGGCATCCTGAACGACTTCTTGGTCTTCCTCCATCTCGCCCAACTCAATCAGTTCTATATTGTCGCTGAGGTCGGTCTTGATGGATTCATACGTTTCGATTGCATCGACCAGCAACTGCCGTTCGCGCATCAGTTTCTGCGCATTTTCAGGGTTATCCCAAAGGTTGGGGTCTTCGACGCGCGCGTTGAATTCTTCAAGGCGATGCGGCGCGGTTTCATAGTCCATACGCTGCGCCAGCAGCTCCAGTGACTTTTTGATATCCGCCACGATGTTCTGGGTTTCGGCGCGCATGGTCTTGTCCCAACTTGCTCAATCAGGCCTGCGTGATAGCAAGAGGTGCGAGACACCACAAGACAGGCTGGACCTGAATGCAAAACACAGTCGAAGAGTTTCTGGGCAGATGGGATTTGCACTTTCCTGAACTGGTTGCGGACACCGGTCATGCAAGAGTGTGGAAAGTACAATCCAATTGCGGCCCGGCTGCCTTGAAGCTTTATCGCAGGCAAGATCGCGGGAACGAAAAACCGGGCACAAACTTGTTGGTCGGGTGGCGCGACAGGGGCGCTGTTCGGATTCTGGAAGAGGCACGGAGCGCCGTACTGATGGAGTGGTTGGATGGACCATTTCTGGGAGATATCGCCCGCGCGGGCAGGCCCGAAGACGCCGTCAAGACACTTGCGGAAACAGCAGCGTGTTTGCACGCAGGGGACCCGGTCAGCGCCACTGGAATGAAACCCTTGCAACAGGTGTTCGCCCCTTTGGCTGAATGCACCTTTGCGGCCGAGTGCCCCGCCCAACTGCGTAACGCGGTGAAGTCGGCGATTGCACTAAGTGAAGACCTGTTAGACAGCCAACCTTCACCCGTACCTCTTCACGGGGATTTTCACCCAGACAATGTCATTATGACACTATCAGGACCCCGGATCATCGATGCAAAAGGTTATCTAGGCGATCCCGCTTTTGAACTGGCCAACGCGTTGCGACACCCTAAGGGAATGCCGGATCTTGTGCGCCAACCCCTGCAAATCGAAACCTGTCTGTCGGAGTATTCCAAAGCAATGAGTGTTCCACGAATACGGCTGGCTCAATGGGCTGCCGCGAAATGCGCATTGTCCATCTACTGGCGATCTGACGACCCGATCTGCGGTGACGCAGAAGCTGATCTACTAAACCTGTTTCTGAAAGCGGCCGGTCAGTAAAGCCCACCGGTGCTCAGGTCCCCTTGGGAAGCTTTCGGTCCAACGGTCACGGTCTCGCCCGTTGACGTCTGGACCTGAACCCCCGCGCGCTGGACTTCTTCAAACAATGGCAGGTCCGATCCGATGGCAAAACCACCATCATAGACACGGTCGATGAAACCATCGACACCGTCGCGGAAGAATTCGGCCACGACATAGTCACCGGTGGCATCATCGGGCAGACGGGCCCCGCTGAAGCGGTCGATCTTGATGAAATGGCCGCCTTCGGGCACTTCGAACGGACCGCCGCCGTATTTCTCGACCGCTTTTTCCATGAAGCTCTGGAAGACCGGGCCGCACAGCGTGCCACCATAGGCCCCACGTCCCATCGGACGCGGTCGATCATAACCGATGTAGCAACCGGCCACGATATTCGACGTAAAGCCGATGAACCACGCATCCTTCGAGTCGTTGGTGGTTCCGGTTTTGCCCGCTGTTGGCACAGGCAGATTCACAACGCTGGATGCCGTCCCGCGATCGACCACACCTTTCATCATCGATGTCAGCTGGTAGGCGGTGATCGCATCCATGACCTGTGCGCGATCCGTGACAAGGGTGGGCGATTCATCTGGTTCCAGCCAGGTCGAGTTACAGTCCAGACACTGACGGTCATCGTGGCGATAGATGGTTTTTCCGAACCGGTCCTGAATGCGGTCGACCAGAGTGGGTTCCACACGTTGGCCGCCGTTTGCAAACATCGCATAGGCCGCGACCATCTTGTAAAGCGTGGTTTCCTCGGCCCCCAGCGAGTTGGCCAGAAACGCGCCCATCCGGTCATAGACACCGAACCGTTCCGCATAGCCGGCAACGACGGGCATTGTAACTTCCTGCGCCAGACGGATGGTCATCAGGTTCCGCGACTGTTCGATCCCAGTACGCAAAGGAGTTGGACCGTAGAACTTGTTGGAGGAGTTCTTGGGGCGCCACAGACCCTGCGGCGTGTTCACTTCGATGGGTGCATCGACAACGATGGTCGCGGGGCTGTATCCGCTATCCAGCGCAGCAGCATAGACAAACGGCTTGAACGACGATCCCGGCTGACGCTGTGCCTGTGTGGCCCGGTTGAACACGGTATCCTGATACGAGAACCCGCCCTGCATCGCCAGAACACGACCCGAGTTCACATCCATCGCGACAAAGCCGCCTTGTACCTCGGGCACCTGGCGCGCCGACCACTGCCCATCTTCACCCGCAACGACAAAAATGACGTCACCGCGCTTGAAGTTGGCCGCAAAATCACCCTGCATCCACTTGATGTCCGCGCGCGGGATAGTCCCATCGGCAGGACCTTCTTCGACACCAACGGTCAGTTGCTGGTCGGTCACGCCCAGAACCACGGCGGGATACCAACGGGTTGGCAGAATAACGTCGCGCGGAATTTCCATGGCCGCCAGCGCCTCGCGCCATTGCGCCTCATCCGCCAGTTTTTCTTCCGGGATCACGTCACCTGTTCCGCGCCATTTGCCACGGGAGCGGTCGTATTTCTCAAGCGCCTCGCGCAGGGCCCGTGCGGCCTCAACCTGCATTTCCTCATCCACCGATGCACGCACGGTGAAGCCGCCGGTAAAGAACTCGCCCTCACCAAAATCTTCGCTCAGCTGGCGACGGATTTCATCGGTGAAATAGTCGCGGGGCGGCAGGGCCGTACGGAAGCTTTCAAAATCTCCGTTCTGGACTGAGCGCAGAGGCAACTCGACCTCGGCCTCATAAGTCGCCTGATCAATGTAACCGTTTTGCTGCATCTCGCGTAACACGTAATTGCGCCGGGCCAGAAGACGTTCTTTTTCCGATACCGGGTGGTAATCTGACGGCGCTTTGGGCATGGCAGCCAGCATGGCGGCCTCATGCGGGGCCAGTTCCTGGAGGGTCTTGTTGAAATAGGTCTGCGCGGCGGCAGTCACACCGTACGAGTTCTGGCCCAGAAAGATCTCGTTCATATAAAGTTCGAGGATCTGTTCCTTGTCCAATGTATCCTCAAGCCGGGTCGCAAGAATGATTTCCTTGATCTTGCGCTCAGCCCGGCGGTCACCGGACAGCAGAAAGTTCTTCATGACCTGCTGCGTGATGGTCGACGCACCGCGTACGGTTTCGCCCTTGGTCCGCACCGCCTCGACCCCGGCGGCAATGATGCCGCGCGGGTCATAGCCCTGATGGTTGTAGAAATTCTTGTCTTCCGCCGAAATAAACGCCTGCTTCACCAGATCCGGGATTTCCTCGGACGGGGTGAACAGGCGGCGTTCCTGCGCGAATTCATCAATCAGCTTGCCTTCACCCGAATAGATCCGGCTGATTGTGGGTGGTTTGTACTGTGCCAGCGACTCGTGGCTGGGCAGATCGCGCCCATACATCCAGAACACCGCACCGATCACCAGCGCGGCCATGAAAATACCCAATGTCACGAGGCTGAAAATCGCCCCGAAAATCGAAAGAATGAACCGGATCACGTTACTGCCTTTTTCTCGCGGTGCCGCCTATATAGTGATGCGCCGCCCAAGGGTCAAAACACCGAGCGTATTCTAGCCGTTTTGCGCCGCAAGGTCACTGGCCAATAAGGGATTTGCGGATCACATCTTGCTGGCGCCAATCTTCAAGCCCCCGATGAATTCCCAGCGCCATTCTTGCCCGCCAATCAGGATCTTTGAGGTTCTTGAGGTCTCTGGGGCTGGACAGAAACCCAAGCTCGACCAGAACCGACGGGATGTCCGCCGCCTTGAGTACTGAAAAAGATGCGGTACGCAGGGGTTTGCCGTTCATCGGCCCGCCTTGTTGTGCCAGACCGTTTGCAATGGCTTTGGCCAGCGCGCTTGTGCGTGGCATCGTTTCCTGACGGGCCATGTCCAGCAGAACATCCGTGATCTGATCATCTGCCCCGTTCAGATCGATACCGGAAATCAAATCCCCGCGGTCATGCCGTTCTGCCAGCTTCGCACTGGCCACATCCGAGGCATCGTTGGACAGGGTATACACCACCGCGCCATGCGCCCGCCCTTCGGACAGGGAATCAGCGTGCAGCGAAATGAACAGGTCCGCACCGGCCCGGTGCGCCAGCGCAATTCGGCGCTCCAGCGAGACGAACTGATCGTCGACCCGTGTCAGAACCACCTCGTACCCGCCTGATCTTAGAAGGATTTCGCGCAGCTCACGCGCGAAAGTCAGCATAAGGGTTTTTTCATCAATCGCGTCAGTCTCGGCCCCCGGATCAATGCCTCCGTGGCCCGGATCCAGCATGACACGCAAGGGTCGGTCGGCACTGCGCACCGCGGCTTGCGGCACATCCGCCGGTTCCGGCAGGTCCCAGCCCGGGTTTCGCGGCGCACCCGCCGAGGCGTTGAAAGCATCGAAATCCGTCCCCTTGAGGTCGAGCGACAGCAATGCGGCCCCCGAATCCTCTGCCACCGACAATTCTGCTTTCGTCACTGCCATCGGCGCACCCAGTTCCAGCACCAGACGTGACCAACCCGGAACATATGCGCCAAACTGCACACCGCTGATGCGATCGGATTGCAGGAAGTCTTCGCGGGTCAGCCCGGCCCAATCCACTTCGTTGAAGTCCAGAACCATACGGTAGGGATCCTGCAAGGTGAAAATCCTGTAGGGAACGCCCTGACTGAGGGCGATGTCCACCCGAACACCGGTACGCCCGACATCCGTAATACGGCTCTGCTCAGGCTGGACACGCGCCAACGCGCTGAAATCCTGCGCAATGGCACCACCAGCCAACGCCCAGAACAGCGCAATGCTAAAGAAGATCCTGCTCATGGCCTCAAGTTTTCCCGAGATCGTTTGTCGGTCACCCTATACCACAAGGGGCGGTTTGTGAACGGCTCAGGCCCGTTCCGTGACAGCACCGCGCCGGATCATAAACAGGCGCAAACGCTCAAGCCCTTCCTGAATGTCATCCGTCGCGCGCGCATAGGAAAATCGCAATGTGGTATGGCCGCGCTGTGGGTCAAAATCCAGCCCAGGTGTCACGGCCACACCGGCCTGCTCCAGAATCTCGGCAGCAAATGCGCGGCTGTCATCGGTCAGATCAGACACATCGGCATAGACATAAAACGCCCCGTCGGGTGGCGCGATGTTCGAAAACCCGGCTTTGGGCAGACCGTCCAGCATCAGCGCGCGATTGCGGCGGTACACGTCCAGATTGGTTTGCAATTCGTCGTCGCAATCCATAGCAGCCAGCGCTGCGACCTGACTGGCGTGGGGGGCGCAGATGAACATGTTCTGAGCGATCCGTTCGACCACGCGCACCTGATCCTCGGGCACCACCATCCAACCTACGCGCCATCCTGTCATCGAAAAGTACTTCGAGAACGAGTTGATCACATAGCATTCATCTGTCAGTTCCAGCGCCGTCACGGCCTTGGCTTCGTATTCCAGCCCGTGGTAAATCTCATCACTGATGAACGACGCGCCCTGCCCGTGCGCCGCCTCGATCAGGGCGCCCATGGCGGCCCGGTCCAACATCGTACCGGTCGGATTTGCGGGTGAGGCCACCATCAGCCCCTTCAGATCCAACCCCTGAATATCCGCCGCCACAGGCTGCAACCTGTTTTCCGGCGCGGTCGGCAGGTCGACCGGGACCAGACCCAGCGCCTTCAGGATCTGGCGATAGGACGGATAGCCGGGCGCCCCGATACCGACACGGTCGCCACTGTCGAACAAAGCGGTAAAGGTCAGCAGGAATCCGCCGGACGAGCCAGGTGTGATCACCACCCGCTCGGGGTTCAGGTCGACATTGTACCAATCGCCGTAAAGCCGGACGATCCGCTGCCTCAGGGCGGGCAGACCCAGGGCAACCGTATAGCCCAGCGGGCCTTGCTCCATCGCCGCGGCCAAAGCTTCGGTCGCACCCTTTGGCGCGCCGGTTCCGGGCTGGCCGACTTCCATGTGGATCACGTGGCGACCTGCCTCTTCGGCCTTGCGTGCCGCCTCCATCACATCCATCACGATGAAGGGATCGACCCCGGACCGGGTTGAGTTTCTCATGCCCATCTCCCATGTTGCAGTCATGGCTTTTGAGCGCGTATCCCGGTTGGCGTCAATCCCGGCCTTGATGGTTGCCGTTGTCGTCTGGCTGGCGGCAGCGGTGCAATCGCACGCGCAAAGCCTGATCCGCGACCCTGATATCGAACATGGCCTGCGTGAACTGGCCTTTCCGGTGTTGCGGGCTGCGGGGCTGAACACGAACCGGGTTCAGATTCTGGTCGTAAACGACAACACGTTCAATGCATTCGTCATCGACTACAACGCGATTTATGTGAACTACGGGCTGATTCTGACCGTCGAAAGCCCCGAGATGTTGCAGGCTGTCATCGCCCACGAGGCCGCACATATCTCGAATGGTCATCTGGCACGACGGGCTGAGAACCTGAAAGCGGCGCAGCGCAACGCCAGCCTCGGCACGGCTTTGGCCCTGCTGGCTGCAGCGGCGGGTGGGGGCGAGGCCGCCATCGGGATCGCTGCTGGCACCCAAGGCGCGGCAATCCGCGGTTTTCTGGGTCACACCCGCGCGGAAGAGGCATCCGCCGACCGCAGCGCCGCAAGTTACCTGCGATGGGCCGAAATCTCACCCAGCGGGATGGTGGAGTTGCACCGAAAGTTCGCCGGTCAGGAACTGCTGAGTGTCGCCAACCAGGACCCCTATATGCGATCACACCCGACAAGCCGTGATCGTCTGCGCGCCGCCGAGGCTTTCCTGGATGAGTTTGGCGACCGAGCCGTTCCAAACCCCAATGCGGATTACTGGTTTGCGCGGGTTAAAGGCAAGCTGTCGGCCTTTCTGCGGTCGCCCAGTTGGACCTTGCGGCGCGCCGGCGAAGAATCCTACCGAGACATCCGCCTGATGCGAGAGGCTTCGGCCTATCATCAGAACCGCGATCTGTCCCGCGCCCGTGCCGCAATTGACGCAGCGCTCGCCGAGCGTCCTGATGACCCGTTCTATTACGATCTGAAGGGGCAAATACTGTTGGAAAACAGACGTGTAAGCGAAGCTGTTAAAGCTTATGCTAGCGCTGTTGAATTGGCCCCGAACAATGCGTTGATCCTTGCGAGCTACGGGCGTGCCCTGCTGGCACAGGGGGAAACGAAACAGGCATTGAACGCACTGGAACAGGCGCGCGCGCGCGATTTTCGTAATGCGCGCCTGATGCAGGACCTGGGTGTGGCTTATGCGCAGGTCGGAAATAACGGCATGGCTTCGACCGTGACGGCAGAGCGCTATGCGCTGCAAGGTCGGATGGAGGATGCCGGAATTCACGCGAAACGAGCTGTAGGACAATTGCCCGAAGGCTCTCCGGGTTGGCAAAGGGCACAAGACGTGCTGATTGCCTCAGAACGAC
Organism: Ruegeria sp. SATB027; assembly: GCF_059613825.1. Lineage (NCBI taxonomy): Bacteria > Pseudomonadati > Pseudomonadota > Alphaproteobacteria > Rhodobacterales > Roseobacteraceae > Ruegeria > Ruegeria sp. SATB027. The sequence goes on along the minus strand of NZ_JBXWTH010000047.1, from coordinate 153,638 downwards.
TCAAGAAAGATAAAAGGAAACGGAAATGATCCTCAGACATGCTGCACCTGCCCTTCTGGGGCTTTCCATGGCGGCGACCTCGGCACAGGCGCTGGACCTGAACGCGATGAATGATGCCGAAAAGGCAGAGTTTGGCGCTCAGGTACGCGAATACCTGCTGGAAAACCCCGAAGTCATTATCGAGGCAATCAATATACTCGAACAGCGAAACGCAGTGGCCGAAGCGGCCGCCGACAAAGAACTGGTCGCCTCCAATGCGGCCGAACTGTTCGACGATGGCTATAGCTGGGTCGGCGGCAACCCGGATGGCGATATCACGCTGGTTGAATTCATGGACTACCGCTGCGGCTATTGCCGCCGTGCGGTGCCCGAAGTGGCAAACCTGCTGGCCAGCGACGGCAATATCCGGTTTGTGATCAAAGAGCTGCCAATTCTGGGCGACGCATCTGTTTTGTCCTCGCGCTTTGCAGTGGCCACCAAACACGTCGCTGGTGGTGACGCCTATAAACAGGTTCACGATGCCCTGATGGCCTTCAACGGCGAACCGTCCGAAGTTACCCTGCGCCGCATCTCAGACGGGCTGGGCCTGGACAGCGACGCGATCATCGCCGCGATGGACAGCGACAGCGTCACGGATGAGATCAGCCGCACCCGTGCCCTGGCGCAACGGATGCAGATTTCGGGCACGCCCTCATTCGTGCTGGGAACCGAGTTGCTGCGCGGCTATCTGCCCGCCGATCAGATGCAGCAAATTGCAGATGGCGTTCGCGCGGAACAGGGTTGATTGGTATTGGGGGCGGCACAGCTGCCCCCAGACAAAAAAGACAAACTGATCGCTGACCTCAGCCGTCTGCCGGTTCCACGGCCCGTTGATAAAGATGCCACGTTGTATGGCCAAGGATCGGCAAGGTGAAGATCAAGCCCATAAACGCCGGAACCATCGACAATAACATTGTGACCGAGATGATCGCTGCCCAGCCAAGCATGACCACAGGGCTTTCTGAGACGACGCGTAAGGACGTCAACATGGCTGAAACGAAATTGGTTTCCCGGTCCAGAAGCATGGGCATGGCGACGACAGTGACCGAAAACAGGACAGCCGACAGAAACGCTCCGACACAGGTGCCGATTGCAAGGAATGTCCACCCCTGCGGAGTGAACAAGATGATGTTCAAGAATCCATCAAAATCCGAAAAGGATGAGTTCTGCAGGATGATCGCAAGCCAAAGCCGGACCTGGTAAACCCAAACCCAGAAAATGAACAGTGTGACAAAGGCCATCCAGCCCATTTCGCGCTTGCGTTGATCGGCCATGACAGTGAGGATTTCATACCAGCCAAATTCCTCGCCCTTCTGTAACCGCCGGGACATCTCATAAAGTCCCGCAGCGGCGAAAGGCGCGACCAGAGGAAACCCGACAATCGCTGGAATGATCATCCAGATCTTGCCAAGCCAGACCAAGCTCCAAACCATCAGGATTCCAAAAGCCGCATAGAAAAGCCCGAAGAAACCGCTCATGAAGGGGTGCGCCAGAAAATCGGAAAACCCAGCTTTCAGCGACGCCTTTATATCATCCGAAGTAACCCGAATGACATTGGGCATGGCCTGCTGGTGTGGCGTCAGATTCTCAGGTGGCGTAGGGCCCGCGGTCTTGGATGTCATGACACACTCCTCCCAAAGCATGGGTCCGCGCGGGTCTGTTTACCGACAGAACCGGCGGCGAAACAGGCATCGTTCAGTCACGAAACAAGTTTGCAACAGCTCAGGCATCAGGGCAAGGGATGAGTAAGGTCGCTATGCCTGCCTTACCGACACAGCCAACCCCACACTACTCTGCGGCTTCCGCAGCCGCATCCAGTTCCGCGGCTTTCTGTTCGACCTGTTCCACGATGTGGTCGATCATCTGATCGTTGGACATCTTGTGGCTGGCCTTGCCTGCCAGATAGACCATCCCGGACCCTGCCCCGCCACCGGTAAACCCGACATCGGTCATCAACGCCTCGCCCGGTCCGTTGACCACGCAGCCGATGATCGACAGGCTCATCGGTGTCTTGATGTGTTCCAGACGGCGTTCCAGCGCCTCGACGGTCTTGATGACGTCAAACCCCTGCCGTGCGCAGGACGGGCATGAGATGATGTTGACGCCCCGGTGGCGCAGACCAAGGGACTTGAGGATTTCAAAGCCAACCTTCACCTCTTCCACCGGATCGGCAGACAGGCTGACGCGGATCGTGTCGCCGATCCCCATCCACAGCAGGTTGCCCAACCCGATGGCAGATTTGATGGTGCCGGACACCAGTCCGCCCGCCTCGGTGATACCCAGATGGATGGGCGCATCAGTGGCTTCGGCTATGCCCTGATATGCGGCGGCGGACAGGAAAACGTCGCTGGCCTTCACACTGATTTTGAACTCATGAAAATCATTGTCCTGAAGGATGCGGATATGTTCCAACCCGCTTTCGACCATCGCTTCGGGGCACGGCTCGCCATATTTCTCAAGCAGGTGCTTTTCCAGACTGCCCGCATTCACGCCTATCCGGATCGAGCAATTGTGGTCGCGCGCGGCCTGAATGACTTCTTTCACCCGGCGTTCATCGCCGATGTTGCCGGGATTGATGCGCAGACAGGCAGCGCCTGCCTCGGCCGCCTCGATACCACGGCGATAATGAAAATGGATGTCCGCAACGATGGGCACCGGGCTTTCGCGCACGATCTCTTTCAATGCCTTAGCCGACGCCTCATCGGGGACTGAAACGCGCACGATATCCGCGCCAGCCTCGGCTGCGGCCTGAACCTGCGCCACTGTTGCCGCCACATCGGTGGTCAGGGTGTTGGTCATGGTCTGAACGGCGATCGGGGCATCGCCCCCGACAGGGACGTTGCCGACCATGATTTGACGGGATTTACGACGATAAATGTCGCGCCAAGGGCGCACGTGATTAAGGGACATAAGGACGGATCCGCGTCTGCCTGAGTTGCGACAGTAGATAGTCCGGCAAAGGGGTTACCGCAATGGCAAGATCACTCGGCGGGCACTTCTGTCGCCGCGGTTTGCAGTTCAGCCACCAGCTGCTTGAGCGCGCTGTTCTGATCCGCTTCAAGATCAGCAACGGCATAAACTTCCGAAACTGCGTCTTTCGAAAGGATCACCCCTTTGGCAACCGTGCCGGGTGCCCCTGCCGGGCCATAGTGCTCGCCGTTCATCGAGAAATAAACCGATCCCGACGCCCCTGCCCGCAACAGCGGCGGTTCTTCTGTCAGCGGAACCTCAAAGACACTGCCTTGCTCGACCGTCCCAAGCGTCCCTTCGAAAATGACACTGCCATCTGCCGCCGTTACCCGCATCCAAGAAGGATCGACAGCAACGATTTTCAGCGTGGTATCAACCTGTTCCACAACCTGAGGCAAAGCTGGTCGTTCAACCGTGTGCACTTCGGCAACTTCGAACTGCGGCAGGCTTGGCGGGCGGAAGGTTCCGACATCGCGCGGATCAAGGGTCGAAATCGGCGCATCCCGAGCGACCAGAACTGGAACATCCAACGCCTGCGGACGATAGAGACGGTCCAGTGCCTCGGTATTCGCCGCAGCAACCACATCATCGACAACGCCGCCGCGCACGGCATCCAGCGGATCAAGGTCGGACAGCACCATAGGCGCTTGTTCAACCGGGCTGACCTGCACCTGCTGGATCTTGTTCAGAACGGCCCACCCGCCATAGCCGATGCCGCCAATTACCGCCAACAGCACCAGCGACGAGCCGATGGCGCGCGGTTCAATCTGACTGACCAGAGGTTCCTTGCCCGGAATGTACGGCGTATTGGGCGAGATGAAGGGATCGCGTCCCATTGGCCCACGCGCCGGAAGCGCGCCGGTCGGCTTTCGCACCACCGAAGCCTCGGCCGACATGCCATGCGCGACCGAAAAACCGCTTTCCGCGCAGAAAGTCGAGAATGTTTCATCCGGGTTCATACCCAGATAACGCGCATAAGAACGCACATACCCGGCGATAAAGCCGGGCGTGTCAAAGGCGTCGGGATCCGCGTTTTCGATGGCAGCAATGTAGTTGGCTTTGATCCTCAACTCGCGCTGAACATCCAACAGAGATTTGCCCATGGTTGCGCGTTCGCCGCGCATCTTGTCACCAAGGCGTACCTCGTAGTCATCAAACCCTTTGGGTCTGACATCTACGTCCTCATCAGATTCGCGCTGTGATCTGCGCCCAATCATTCCTGCTGCCCCATTCTGCCTGTCGCGTGTTTCGCGTTAGCGGCGAATCATCCCCAAAACGATTCGTCTGCCAATTTTGTTAGCGTAAGCTTAACACGCGGCAAATACGTTGCACACTTTGGCGTGAGGTTAACCGGCAAGTTCGGCGCGATTTAGCGCACAATGTGACCAAAGTTCGTCCATCGCCTGTACCAGACGGTTCATTTCGTCAGGTCCATGCACCGGAGAAGGGGTAAAGCGCAGACGCTCGGTTCCGCGCGGAACGGTCGGGAAATTGATCGGTTGCACATAAATGCCGTAATCATCCAACAGCATATCGCTGAGCTTCTTGGTATGGACCGGGTTTCCGACGATCACGGGCACGATATGGCTTCCGTGGTCGATCAGCGGCAGTCCCATCCCCTTCAACCGCAGCTTGAGGATTTTGGCCTGCGTCTGATGCTGCTCGCGCAGTTCAGGTGCAGTTTTCAGGTAGGCAACAGATGCGGCAGCCCCGGCCGCAACCGCAGGTGGCAGGGACGTGGTAAAGATAAAGCCCGGTGCGTATGACCGCACGGCGTCGCACATCTTAGCGCTGGCCGCGATATAGCCGCCCATCACGCCATAGGCCTTTGCCAGCGTGCCGTTGATGATGTCGATTCGGTGGGCAAGGTTATCGCGCTCGGTCACACCGCCCCCGCGGGGGCCATACATGCCTACCGCATGAACTTCGTCGATATAGGTCAGTGCGCCGAATTCATCTGCCAGATCACAGATTTCTTCGATTGGACCAAAATCGCCGTCCATTGAATAAACCGACTCGAATACGATCAGTTTGGGCGCGGCGGGGTCATCCGCCTCAAGCAATTCGCGCAGATGCGCCACGTCATTGTGCCGGAAGATGCGCTTAGCCCCGCCATTCCGGCGTACGCCTTCGATCATCGAGGCATGGTTCAGCGCGTCAGAATAGATGATCAGGCCAGGGAACAGTTTGGGCAGCGTGCTGAGCGTTGCGTCATTGGCGATATAGGCGCTGGTAAAAAGCAGCGCGGCTTCCTTGCCGTGCAGATCGGCCAGTTCAGCCTCAAGCCTTTTGTGATAAACTGTGGTGCCCGAGATATTGCGTGTACCGCCCGAACCTGCACCGGCTGCATCAACAGCTTCGTGCATTGCATTCAGAACGACCGGGTTTTGCCCCATGCCCAGATAATCGTTGCCGCACCATACGGTGATATTCTGCTGTGACCCGTCCGGACGCGTGCGCACCGCATGGGGGAAATGTCCATTGCGACGTTCGATATCGATAAAGGTCCGGTAACGACCTTCATCATGCAGCCTGGCAATCGCTGAATCGAGCTGAGCAGTATAGTCCAAAGGACCCTCCTTGAACGCCCGTATCCGGTTTCCCACTGGGCGATATTTTCGCCACCTCCCACAGCTTACCCTGTTTCGGTGGCTTTGTGTTCCCTTATTCAGCTGGTTACAGCCGAAAAGGTGAACCCAACTTTGATTTGCATCAAATATAAGTTTGCACCCCGTCCGACAAGTAAAGTTACGGCCATCGGACGCGTGGAAACGACGCAGGGCTCGCCGCCCTACCCAAGCTTACACTGCCGGGCCGCAATCCGTGTCAACACCTCTGGACGGCGCCGACAACGCTGCTAGGGTTCGCAGGAACAAAAAACAGGCAGGAGCCCCCCATGTCGCTAGACGCCGTGCTGAACCGGATTGACGAAGATCTGCAAACCTCGATCGACCGCCTGATGGAACTGCTGCGCATCCCGTCGATCTCGACCGACCCCGCATACAAGGCCGAGGTCAGCCGCGCCGCGGACTGGCTGGTTGCCGATCTGAACAGTATCGGAATTGCGGCTGAGAAACGGGAAACACCTGGCCACCCAATGGTTGTCGGTCACGTGGGTGAGGACGCGACTGCGCCGCATTTCCTGTTTTACGGCCACTACGATGTGCAGCCGGTCGATCCGCTGAACCTGTGGAACCGGGATCCGTTCGATCCCGCCATTGAGGACACCGAAACCGGTCCGGTCATCCGCGGACGCGGAGCATCAGACGACAAGGGTCAGTTGATGACTTTTGTCGAAGCCTGCCGCGCCTGGAAGGCCGTGCACGGATCCTTGCCGTGCCGCATAACTTTCTTTTTCGAGGGCGAAGAAGAGTCAGGCTCGCCCTCACTGGTTCCCTTCCTCAAGGAAAATGCCGCAGAACTCAAAGCGGATCTGGCGCTGGTCTGCGATACATCCATGGTGTCACGCGGCGTTCCGTCGATTGCGGCGCAGTTGAGGGGCATGCTGAAGGACGAATTTACCATCGTGGGACCGCGCATCGACCTGCATTCCGGCCACTATGGCGGCCCGGGCCTGAACCCGCTGCGCGAACTGTCAAAAATCGTGACCTCTTTTTATGACGACGAAACCGGGCGGGTCGCGGTCGACGGGTTCTACGAAGGTGTGCATGAAGTACCCGAAGACCAGTTGCGCCAATGGCAGAATTGCGGCTTCGACGAAGCGGATTATCTGAATTCGGTCGGCTACACCCAACCGCATGGCGAAAAGGGGTACTCCACCTTGGAGCAACAATGGGCACGACCAACGCTCGAAGTGAACGGTCTGTGGGGCGGTTATAACGGTGCGGGCTCCAAAACCGTTATTCCGTCCAAGGCCCATTGCAAAATTACCTGCCGCCTTGTTGGTGACATGGACCCGGACGCGCTGCGCGCCAAAATCCGCAAACATGTCGAGGATCGGCTCTCCCCTGACGCCAAAGTGGTCTGGGACAACGACATGGAAGGCTCTCCCGCTTCGGTCATGAATATCACCCGCTCCGAATTCGAAGCCGCGCGCGGCGCGCTGTCGGATGAATGGGACCGCGAGGCAGTGTTCACCGGCATGGGGGGATCAATCCCTGTTGTCGGCTATTTCAACACCGTTCTGGGGCTCGACTCGATGCTGGTTGGATATGCAAACGAAGATGATGCCATCCATTCGCCGAACGAGAAATATGACGTGAAAAGCTTCCACAAGGGCATCCGGTCATGGGCGCGCATTCTGGATGCTTTGAACACATAGGTTTTTTGCGAGGCTCTGCCTCGCGCTCCGGGATATTTGCAGCCAGATGAATAAAGGATCCCTGCTTCATCTGGCCCAAAATATCCCGGGGGAGGCGCGCGGCACGCGCGGCGGGGGCAGAGCCCCCACCCGGTCGGGGCAAATACGCCGATCTTACATATGGATCACGCGGCCATAGGCATCCAGCACGCTTTCGTGCATCATCTCTGACAGTGTCGGGTGCGGGAAGACGGTGTTCATCAGGTCTTCTTCCGTTGTCTCCAACTGGCGACCAACCACGTATCCCTGAATCAGTTCGGTGACTTCGGCACCGATCATGTGGGCGCCCAGCAACTCGCCTGTTTTTGCATCGAATACGGTTTTGATCAGCCCGTCCGGTTCACCCAAAGCGATGGCCTTGCCATTGCCGATAAAGGGGAAGCGGCCGACTTTGATGTCGTAACCCAGTTCCTTGGCTTTTGCTTCGGTATATCCAACCGAGGCAACCTGAGGCTGGCAATAGGTGCACCCTGCGATGCTTTCGGGTTTGACCGGATGCGCATGTTGACCGGCGATGAGGTCCGCGACCATAACACCCTCGTGGCTTGCTTTGTGCGCAAGCCAGGGCGCGCCCGCGATGTCACCGATCGCATAAAGGCCCTCAACCCCGGTGCGGCAATACGCGTCCGTGACCACATGTGTCCGGTCGATCTTGACGCCCAGAGCTTCCAGACCGAGGTTTTCGACATTGCCAACGATCCCGACGGCCGAGATCACTGTGTCGAACTCGTGTTTTTCAACCTTGCCTTTAACCTCGATATGCGCGGTCACTTTCCCCTTGCCACGATCCAACTGCTTGACCATGGCCTTTTCCATGATGGTCATGCCCTGTTTGGTGAACGCCTTCTTGGCCAATGCGCTGATCTCGGCATCTTCTACCGGCAACACCCGGTCCATCACCTCGACAACCGTGGTGTCTGCGCCCAGCGTATTGTAGAAACTGGCGAATTCGATGCCGATCGCACCAGACCCGATGACGAGCAGTTTTTTCGGCATCCGCGGCGGTTGCAGCGCGTGCTTGTAGGTCCAGACCAGATCGCCATCAGCTTCAAGGCCCGGCAGTTCCCGCGCCCGTGCCCCGGTTGCGAGAATGATGTTCTTGGCGGTCAGTTCCTCGGTGCCTTTGTCGGTCTTGACGCTGACCCTGCCCTTTGCGGGGATCGTGGCCTGACCCATCACAACGGCAACCTTGTTCTTCTTCAGCAGATGGCCGATGCCACCTGACAGCTGCGCAGCTACGCCACGGGATCGTTTGACCACCGCGTCCAGGTCATATCCGATCTTTTCGGCTTTCAGACCGAAATCCTTGGCGCGCTCCATCAGATGGAACACTTCGGACGACCGCAACAGCGCCTTGGTGGGAATACAGCCCCAGTTCAGGCAGATCCCCCCCAAATGCTCGCGCTCGACAACCGCGGTTTTCAAGCCCAGCTGGGCTGCGCGGATTGCAGCGACATAGCCGCCGGGGCCAGCCCCGATTACGATCAGATCATAGGATTGTGCAGCCATGTGTTCCTCTCGGCGCAGGAGTTGAAAATTTAGTTTACCATTAAACTATTATTCGGAACGCATCAATATACCCGTCCCGCGACAAATAGGACGCAGGGTAAGCGATGCCTGAACTTGCGGATTTCAGCCTATACCCCGGGCCATGCAATGGCTAGAAAAGAAACGCCGACACCGGTCGGACCTATTCTTTTCTCAACCCATTCAAGGGGCTGACCATGGCCAAAACTCTGAAAGATCTGCTGCTTGCCCTGCTCAACGCCACATTGATACTTGTTGCGCTGTGCCTGTTTCTGGGCTGGAAACTGGCGTCGAAAGCCGAAAGCATCACTGCTGAAGTCTCGCAAACGGTTCAGGCCGTGACCCCCATCCGGGATGAGGTGAAGGGCATTCGGGACGAGCTTGCGGCGCTGCGGACTGATTTGACGGCGATTTCACAGCAAGACACGTTGGCAGACAGCCAAGCCGCGCAAAACCTCCGGGCAACGCTGGGCCGCCTGAATGCAGCAGAACAGAAGCTGCAAACGGTTCAGGAGCGGATTTCGGAACTTGCTGACACGCCAGAAGTGCTGATTGCGCAGGCGATCCAAACCGGTGCCGATATCGCAGCGGAACGCGTTCTGGCATTAAGGGGATGCACGCCTGAGTCATAAAGCGCAGCCGCGGCCAAAGCGCGGTTGCGGTTAAGCGATTAGCCCGTTGCCTGTAGTTCGCGCACGGTCGTGCCGTACCCGCCCATATCGACATAGGCAGTTTCATGCGGGGTCGAGCTGCGGGACAACGCTGCGTTCCGATACGGGAAACGACCAAACTTGCGGATCACCTCGCGATGCGCTCTGGCGTGCAGCAGGTTGCTTGCGTCGCTGCTCATGTTTTGGCAGATCAGACGCACACAGCGTTCCTGATCGCACAGGTTTTCCGAGTGCATCATGGGCAGGTAAAAGAACTGTCTGGCCGGCTCGTCGATCTTCTTGTCCCAGCCTTTGTCGACTGCGCATTTTGCTGCCGCCAATGCCGCACGATCAGTCGAGAAGGCACGCGCCTCCCCCCGGAACATGTTACGTGGGAACTGATCTGTCAGGATGATATAGGCCAGCGCCCCGCTGGGGTAAGTCAACCAGAGCGAAAACCGGCCCGCTGCCGCCGCTTCCCAAGTTGGCTGAAACCGCGCCCGAATGTCTGCATCCAGCGCCTCATCCTCAAGATACCAACCCTTAGGGCCAACTTCATCTAACCAAAAACTCAATACTTCTTCAGGCGTTACCATTGCCTTAAACTCCGTCAATTGCCCGCGCCCCAGACGTAACGTCATTTAAGTCCCTTTTACAGAACTGTTACAGTAACATATTGCAACACAAACGACATAATTCCGTGTCTCAAGCGGTTTCGCGCGAACCCTCTTCGAACTCGGCTTCTGCCGCCTCTATCGCAACTTCCTGTGCAACCTCGAATGCAACGGGCGATGCGGTTGGATAAAGCGTCGACATGGTGCTGGTTTCATCAACAGGAATGGCTGCACGCTGGGTCATCCGGTAGACCGAATAGGCGGCCAACGCGACAAGCAACACGGCGATGATCAGGAAAAAGCTCGGCGGGCCAAACACTGCATCCCCCATCAGCCAACCTGTGATAACAGGTCCGGTAATTGCCCCAAGGCCGTTGATAAAGATCAGGCCGCCGGATGCCGCGGCCATATCTTCGTATTCCAGAAAATCGTTGGTGTGCGCAATCAGCAATGAATACAAAGGGTTGGTCATTCCGCCGATCACAAAAGCAGACGCCAGAAGGATTTCGAAGGAAAAGCCATAAAGCATACCACTGACGGCGCCAACAGCCCCGGTTGCCGCAACCAACAGGATCAGGAAACGCCTGTCCATCCGGTCGGAAAACCAGCCCAGCGGGTATTGCAGGACAATTGCCCCAACATAGAACGCCGCCACAAATGCCGAGATTTCAACCAAGGACAATCCGGCCTGAGCCCCATAAACCGCCGACATCCCAAACTGCGCCGAGAACACGCCCCCCAGCAGGAACATGCCGACACACCCCAGCGGAGAGCTTTTCATCAACTCCCGCAGCGTCATCGGCTTGGTGGTATCGAACGCCGGAGTTGGTGAGATCGACAGCAAAATCGGTGCGAAAGAAACCGAAACAAGGATCGAGGCGATCACGAATGTTTCGTACCCGGCCGGGTCGCCCAACAGGAAAAGGCCCTGCGCGCCGATGATACCCAACATCTGAACGATCATGTAAAGCGACAGGGCCTGCCCGCGATTTTCGTTATTTGCTGCGTTGTTGAGCCAGCTTTCCGCAGTGACGTAAACACCCGAGAAACAGAACCCGATCACCACGCGCCCCAGAACCCAGGCAATCGGGTCTGCCAGCATCGGATACATGATCATCACGGCCGAAATGAAAGACGCCAGTGCCGCAAAGACCCGCACATGGCCAACACGCCGGATCATCTCGGGCGCAAGCCGTGAACCGCCCAGAAAACCAACGAAATAAGCTGACATTACAAAAGACATCTCAAGGGTCGAAAATCCCTCAAGCTGTCCACGAACACCCAGGATCGTGCCCTGAAGGCCGTTTCCGACCATCAGCAACCCCATGCCGAGCAACAATGCCCATGCGCTGGACAGAACCTGAATCATTTGGGCCTCCGATAGGTGCCAACCTTGTTTGAGTTTTGTTCTGCGATCAAAGACCGCTTCCATCGCGCTTGTCTACGACATTCCCTGTCGGTGATGCCGTATGCGCGCCTATCCGGGGATCAAAAGCGACGCATCGCCATAAGAAAAGAACCGGTATTTCTGCGCGATGGCATGGGTGTAAACCTCGCGCATCCGGTCCTGACCCATCAACGCCGAAACCAGCATCAGCAACGTGGATTTCGGCAGATGAAAATTTGTCATCAGCGCATCGGTAACGTGAAACCGGAAACCGGGATAGATGAAGATATCGGTGTCACCTTCCCACGGTTCGATCGTGCCCGAACGCGCAGCACTTTCGATCAGGCGCAGGGCAGTGGTGCCCACCGGGATGACACGCCCGCCCGCAGCTTTGGTGGCCTGTATCTCGGCGACAGCCTCGGCGCTGACCTGCCCCCATTCGGCGTGCATCTTGTGGGTTGTCACATCCTCGACCTTGACCGGCAGGAAGGTTCCGGCGCCAACATGCAGGGTCACATGTGTGACGGCGACACCCCGTTCCGACAAAGCCTGCATCAGGGCATCGTCAAAATGCAACGAGGCGGTCGGCGCTGCCACCGCACCGGACTTGCGGGCCCAGATGGTCTGATAATCCGTCTTGTCCTGCTCATCGGCCGGACGTTTGGCGGCAATATAGGGCGGCAACGGCATCGCACCGGCCTGATCCAGCGCCTTGTCGAAATCCTGACCGCTGAGATTGAAGCGCAAAAAGGCCTGCCCGTCTTTCACCCGATCCAGCGTCGCGCTCAGATCGGCGGAAAATACAATCTCTTCCCCCGGCTTCACTTTCTTCAGCGGCTTGATGAGCGCAGACCAGGTGCCATCGGCCTGCGGATCCAGCAGAGTGGCCTCGACCCCGGCGGAAACCGGGCCTTGCGCGCTGTCCCTGTGGCGCCGCCCGTTCAGACGCGCCGGGATAACGCGTGTGTCGTTCAACACCAGCCGGTCACCCGGACGCAGGAAATCGGGCAGATCGAACACGTGGCTGTCCACTGTACCACCCCCCTGCGCCACAAGCAGGCGCGCAGAGGATCGCGGGCAGGCAGGCCGCGTGGCAATCAGGTCGTCGGGCAGGTCGAAATCAAAATCGCTGAGCTTCATGACCGCGCCTTACAACCCCACAAAAGATTCTGCCATATCCCGTCAGCGGTCACTGGGAGGAGAGCCAAAAGTCGGTTTCGGCTCGTCAGGTTCCACCGGCGCAGCATTGGGGCCATCCGAGACCGTTGGCGCAGGCTGACGCAAGAGATCACGCAGAAACAGGGGCGCCAGACCGGACAGAGGGTTCACCGCGACTTTGGGCGAAGATATCGGCCCGGTCAGCGTGTAATTGAACCCAATGACGCCTTCACCCTTGCGGGTAAACACGCTGCCAACGGCATTGAGAAGGTAAATCGGTGAAATCGCCCCCCGCAGGTTCAGCAGGCTGTTCACGGTGTCGATTGTGCCATCAAACGAAAGCCCCATTGACGGGCCAACAGCGCTGCCACTCAGCACTTTGATGTCAGTGGGCGATATCCTCATGCGGCTGTCAATCGCCGAAAAGAAGATCCCCTGCCCGGCCATCTCGTCCAGCAGACCAACAAGGCTGATCGCGTTCAGGATCGCGGCCATGGCCGGGGCGTCGGTGATCCGGGTATTAACGATTTTCAGGATCACGTCGTAACTGCCGGGCGCAGCCACCGGTTCAAGCTTGAGGTCCAGATCACCGCCGCGCGCCTGCGTCAGAACCCCGGCTGATCGCAAAACGGCCCCCGCGTCTTTCGACGTCAGGTCAACGGCGCTTCGATTTCCCCGCGGGGTCACTTGACCGGCAACAGCCGCTCCGCCGTTCACCCGCGCTGTGAAAGTGCCATTTACGCCACCGGTCGTCTGGAACGCACCCCGGAAACCTGTCAGCGCAACGGTTTCGGTGACCTGAAGACGGTCCAATGTCACGTCCAGTTTTGGTCCGGCACCTCCGCCTCCGCCCGATCCGCCGCTTTCCCCGAAGTTTGCACGCCCCATGTTCAGCACACCGCCTAAGACGCGGATATCCGGGACAGCAGCCCCCCGCCCGATCAGTTCCGCCGGAACCGCCAGCCAGTCCCCCAGATCGAACGAGCTGAACTGGACACGGTCATATTCACCGTTTTCGTGAAAGGAAATGGATGCGGTTGTGCGCAGTCCCGCTGCGTTGATCCGCAGGTCGTCCACTTTCAGCTGCGCGCCCAACGTCGCGTCGGCAGTCAGCGATCCTTTGGTGTTCGCCGCCTTGCGCCAGCCGAGTTCAGGGATAGCTAGCGCCACGCCCTGAAGGTCCGAAACAACAGACAGTTTCGGAGGTGCCCCAGCGCCCAGGCCCAGTGTAATTTCGGCAACCCCTTTGCCCGTCAGCATCCCCGGCGGCAGGCCGGCCCTGATCTCATCCATCAGACGTGGGGACAGTTCGATCTGGCCGGTCAAGGTGCTGCGCTGTTCGGTTTCGCCGTCAATAGGCTGCTGCCAAAGTGCTTCTAGCGGAACATCGCCGAACTGACCCAGTCCCTGAATCTGAACACCCGACTGATTGCCGGAAATATCCAGCATCGGGGCACTTACGGAAAATCCCGGTACCAGACGGTCACTGGACAGATTGGCCAGCGTTCCGTTGAAGTGAAATTCGGTATCCTGAAACTTCAGCTCTTTTATCAGCGGCAGGGACAGCGTTCCGGTCAACGCGACCGTGCCTTTGGCAACATCAACGGGCAACCCGGCCTTGCTCAGCAATTCCAGCGGTGGTCGGTCCAGCAGCGACAATGCAGAGGTCACGCTGCCCTTTGCCTGAATACGCGCGATGCCGGGTGCGGATTTCTTGATATCCGTGTCAGGTATGATGAAGGACGTCCCCGCGGCATCCACACTCCCCCCGTCATCGGCGACCACCACCCCCTGCTGCGCGGTGACCGTAAACCGGCTGTCGATCAGACTGGCCTGACCTTGTGCATCTTCGATCGGCGGCAGGGTCTTGGCAAAGCGGACCTTGCCCTGTTCGAACCCGAAATCAAGATACAGGTCCGGTTTGGAACCGGGCTCCAGACGCAGGGCGAAATCCATGTCCGACAAAACCCCCTGATAAAGATGTTCCGTCACCCATTCCCGTGGCTTCGGCGCCAGACGCTCGGGCCAGTAACTCAGAACATTGTCCGAGCTCATCTGATCCAGATGGGCATCCAGCGCCACAGCCCAGCCATCGGGACGACCATGCAAAACCCCGAAGGCGCGCACGGTATGGCCCGGATCCTCGATGGTCATCTGGCCAAGGCGCAACTGGAACGGGTTGAACGCCATCTTGAAATCCACGCTGGCACGCGACAACTGAATCGGCTCCGGGAAAAGATTTGCCGGGTTCACATTGATCCCGGACAAGCGCAGCTGCGTCTCCAGACTGTCCAGCACACCGTCCTCAGCCCCTTGCAGAAACGCCTTTCCATCGGCCTGAACTGTGCCCCAGGCCGACACCACCGATACCTCATTGAAGTCCAGCATCTGGGCTTTCGGGTCATAGGTGAAATACGTGCGGGCAGATTCGAAAGGAACCGGGCGCGTTTCCGGGTTGGGCTGCACCGCCCCGGCCCCCAGATTGAGGGTTGCGAACACGGTTCCTGTGGCCCCGTTCTCATCGACACTGCCCCGCAAAGCCCCTGAAATCGGTGCGCGCAGAACCTGCAACCAGGCAAGGGCCGGGCTTTGGCCTGCTATGTCTTCGGCCGGAAGATCGGTGACCGAGATGCCAAAACTGGCGGCAGGCGTGCCCAGTACGCTGGTATAGTTAGCTTCGATACTGCTGACATAGTCACGCCCGGCCAGAACCGAAAACCCGGTCGCAAGCCGCACTTCGTTGTCACTGCGGTTCGCCTGAATATGCCCACCGTCCAGAACCCACGACCGCCCCTGCCGCAGGTCGCGGTAATCCAGCGTAATCGCATCAAGTTCGACCGAGGTCAGCGCCGACAGGAGCGGAGACTGAAACACCTCGTCCGATCCCTCGATCAGCTGTGCAAGGTCCGGCGCTTCCTGCACCGGCGCGCTGCCCGATCCCACGGTCAGGGTCAGCGCCCCGTCCTGATCGCGGGTCATGGCGATCTGCGCGCCACTCAGAATGATGCGCTTGGGCCGAACCTGACCACGCAGCAAGGGGCGCATGGCCAGGCTGGCGCGCATATCGGATACCTGCGCAATCTGCTGGCCTGCGGCGTCACTGATGGCAACATCGGTCAGCCGCAGACGGGGGCGCCAGCCTTCGTGGATGATGAAACTGACGTCTCCAAACCGGATTTGCAGCCCGCCCAACGCCCGTTCCAGCCGGGCTTCGACCCTGTCGCGCAGCCAGACCGGCGCGTGCATCCTCTGCCCCACGACCATGAAACCGGTGAACATCGCCAGAAGCACCAGCACGATGGCCCCACGCATGGCCCACAGACCAGCGGTGCGGCGGCGCGACCGACGGCGCACAGGCTTGCCCGGCTTTGCTTCGTCGTCTTCGTGCTGCTTCAATTTGCTATCCACGCCTTCCAACCCGCACGCGTTGCCCTATGATGACGGGCAGCCTTTAAAAACCTTTAGCGGAGTTTCCAATGCCCGACGTTTCAGACATCGCCCCCGACTTCACTTTGCCGCGCGACGGCGGTGGCGAGGTGACGCTTTCGGCGTTGCGCGGTGGCACCGTGGTTTTGTTCTTCTATCCCCGTGATGATACGCCGGGCTGCACCAAGGAATCCATCGGTTTCTCAGAGCAGCTTCAGGCGTTTACCGATGCAGGGGCTCACGTTTTCGGCATTTCGCGGGACAGCGTCGCCAAGCATGACAAGTTTGTCGCCAAACACGGGCTGACCACTCCGCTCTTGTCGGACGAAGGTTCGACCGTCTGCGAAGACTATGGCGTATGGGTTGAAAAGAACATGTATGGCCGGAAATCGATGGGGATCGAGCGATCGACCTTTATCATTGATAGCGAGGGACGCATTGCCAAGGTCTGGCGCAAGGTCAAGGTGCCCGGCCACGTGGATGAGGTGCTGGAAGCGGTGAAGGCGCTCTAAGCCCCCCTCGACCTGCCGCGCCATCTGGTCTATCACCCGCGCTGACATGCCTAAGGCGGAGCGACCCGGTGCCCAAAACACTGACACAGATGGCGACAGAGGTTCTGACAACAGCGGACGGGCGGGCCAAAACCGCCCTGTCCAAAGCCCATGCCGCCGCGTGGTTTGCCTCCCGCAAGGCCGAGGGTGAGCCGATCGAGATCGGCACCGCATCACCGCCACTGTCCCCCGCGCGCCCGGACAAGCCCGCGCTGTTGTCTCCGCGCGAAGTACCCAAACGGAAACCGGGTACCGAGGCCGGGCGCATTGCCCTGCTGCACGCGGTTGCCCATATCGAACTGAACGCCGTCGATCTGCACTGGGACATCATCGCGCGCTTTGGCCATGTACCCATGCCCATCGGGTTCTATGATGACTGGGTGAAATGCGCCGAAGAAGAATCGCGCCATTTCGAGATGGTCTGCGATTGTCTGGAACAGATGGGCAGCCACTATGGCGCCCTGCCCGCCCATGCTGGCATGTGGCGCGCCGCCGAAGATACAGCCGAAGATCTGATGGGGCGGCTGGCCGTTGTACCCATGGTGCTTGAGGCGCGTGGGCTGGATGTCACTCCCGGCATGATCGAGATATTCCGCAAGGCCAAGGCCGCGCAGGCCATCGCCGCGCTCGAAGTGATATATGCCGAAGAAGTCGGCCACGTCGCTTACGGCTCAAAATGGTTCCACTTCCTGTGTGGCCGCGAAAACGCCGACCCCAAGGATGTGTTTCACGCGCTGGTCCGGCGGTACTTCCACGGTGTTCTCAAGCCCCCCTTCAACGAAGAAAAACGGGCCGAAGCCGGGTTGCCCCCCGATTTCTACTGGCCCCTGACCGAAGACCTGCCGGCACCCGGAGACCTCTCGAACTGACACTTCTGCGTTATTTTCGGCAAAATCTCGCCGATCTTTGCGGGATTTCAGCGCCATTTGCACCTGATTGGTCAACAAACTTGCCCGAACGCCCCTGCCGCTTTATGCAATCGGCGCAAGGGACGGCAGGCACTCACGACCGGTTCCGATCTTGGGGATGAAAGGTAGGGCGCGTGCGAACACGTCTGGCAATAAAACTGCACTCACTGCTTGAGAGGCATTTCCCGGAACGCCGGGTCTTTCTGAAATCCGACACAGACACAAAATTTATCCGGCTCAGTTCGGAAACTCAGGTCGTCGCAATGGCCGGCGTTGCCGTCATGGTCGGATGGACAGCGGTTGCGACAGCCATATTGTTGATGGACAGCATCGGGGCCGGGAATTTCCGGGAACAGGCAAAGCGCGATCAGGCCATCTATCAGGAACGCCTGAACACCCTGTCGGCAGAACGCGATTCCCGTGCGCATGAGGCACTGGCCGCTCAGGACCGATTCAATGCCGCCCTGGACCAGATTTCCGCGATGCAGTCGGAACTGCTGGCCTCGGAAAACCGTCGCCGCGAGCTTGAGACAGGTATTGAAGTCATCCAGACGACATTGCGCGCCACGATGAAACAGCGCGAAGAGGCGCGCTCAGAGCTGGCCCAATTGAAACAGGACACCAGCGGATCCGATATGTATGCCGCGGTTTCCAGCGCCCCGGTGCAGATGGCCTTTATGACGGACGCCTTGGCGCGAACCGCCAAAGAACGCGACCTGATCGCCACCAACGCGCAGGACGCGCTGGAACAGCGGGACGATCTGGAACTGGAAATCCGTCTGATGCAGGAACGCAGCGACGAGATTTTCCGCCAGTTGGAAGAGGCGATGGTCATCTCGGTCGAACCTCTGGACAAGATGTTCCGAGAGGCCGGAATGCCGACAGATCGCATCATCGAAGAGGTCCGGCGCGGATATAGCGGTATGGGCGGTCCGCTGACCCCTTTATCCCTTAGCACACGCGGCGAAGAAGACGAGCTTTCGCCCGAAGAAGTCCGCGCAAACACGTTGCTGCGCCAGATGGATCAGCTGAACCTGTACCGGATTGCGGCGGAAAAGGCCCCCTTCGCCAGCCCGGTCAAAAGCGCGTTTCGCTTTACCAGCGGATATGGTCGCCGCCGCGACCCAAAAACCGGCGGTAGCCGGATGCACAACGGCACGGATTTTGCCGCAGCGACTGGCACCGATATCTTTGCGACCGCTGATGGCGTGGTCACGCATGCCGGTTGGCAATCAGGCTTCGGACGCCTTGTGAAAATCAAGCACGCGTTCGGAATTGAGACACTTTATGCTCATAACACCAAGATCAACGTAAAGGTCGGCCAAAGGGTCTCGCGCGGGGATCATATTGCTGATATGGGTAACACCGGACGGTCCACCGGCACGCATCTGCACTACGAGGTGCGCGTGAACGGAAATCCCGTAAACCCAATGACTTACATCAAGGCTGCGAAAAATGTTTTCTAAAAGCAAAATCAACGAGCCCGCACCCAAAGCACCCGAGGCGGCCAAACCAGCCGCTCCGGCGACCCCAGCGGCTCCTGCTCCGGCTGACGCGAAACCTGCAATGGCACCCAAACCCAAGCCGCCGGCCTCGGTTCTGTCCTCGGATCTGCACATCACCGGCAACATCAAGACCAGCGGTGACATTCAGGTGGAAGGCACTGTCGAAGGCGACATCCGCGCCCATCTGCTGACCATTGGTGAATCGGCAACGATCAAGGGCGAAGTCACCGCAGATGACGTTGTGATCAACGGTCGCATCGTTGGCCGCGTGCGTGGTCTCAAGGTTCGCCTGACCTCGACCGCCCGTGTCGAAGGTGACATCATCCACAAGACCATCGCCATTGAAAGCGGCGCGCATTTCGAAGGCTCGGTTCAGCGTCAGGACGACCCCCTGAACCCCGGCCGCAGCGCCAAAGCCGGATCGAACCCGGCGGCAGAAGTCAAACAGTAAGCAGACTGCAATTCTTGTCAGGACGCCGTGGGGAAACCCGTGGCGTCTTTTCTTTTGCGTGCCCGGTTGATCCGGGTTTCCCGTTTTCGTCCCTATCTGATCACGCTACAGTCGATCCATGTTGCTTTTTCTGACGGTTGTCGCGCTGATCGCTGGCGCTGCGGCCTTTCACTTCTGGTCGAAAAGACAATCCCGCCTGACCTTGCTGGCCACGTCGCTGTCCCAGCACCAGCGCGATATTGTGAACGCTCAGGTGCCAATTATCCGGAAACTGCCCAAAGACCTGCGCGGGGCGCTGGAAGGAAAGATCAACCTGTTTCTTGATCAGGTCGATTTCGTCGGCTGCGACGGGCTGGACGTCACCGAAGACATGCAGGTGTCGATTGCCGCGCAAGCCTGTCTGCTCGTGGTGAATACGGACCAGTGGTATGACAACCTGACGACCATTCTGGTTTACCCCGGTGCCTTCAAGTCAAAACAGCGCCGCCACAGTGGCTATGTCGTCACCGAACAGGAAATCATCCGCAGCGGCGAAAGCTGGAACCGCGGCCCCGTGATCCTGTCCTGGGCCCACAGCCAGCGCGGTGCCCTGAATGATCACGATGGCCGGAACGTCGTCTTTCACGAGTTCGCGCACCAGCTTGATGACCTCTCGGGCGCAACCAATGGTGTTCCCGTGCTCAGCAATAACCAAAGCTTTGGCGAATGGGAAACCGCCTTTCTGAACGGTTACAAGACACATGTTCACGCCGTGGAAAACGGAAAACCCACAGTGATCGATCCCTACGGCGCGGAAGGTCACGAAGAGTTCTTTGCCGTTTCGGTCGAAGTGTTCTTTGAACGGCCGAAGGAACTGAAATCCTCTGACCCGGCAATCTATGAACAGCTGTCAAAGCTTTTTCATCTTGATCCCGCTCAGTGGCACAGCGGTCCGTTCTGACCCGATTGAGGAAGCGCCGAAAAAAATTCCCCGTTCGCAACAATTTAACATAAGCTAATTCTTGAATTACGGTTAACCTCATTATTGGGCGGAGGATTTTCTATGTCATCGAAACTACTTGCCGAGTTCTTCGGCACGTTCTGGTTGGTTCTGGGGGGCTGCGGCAGTGCCGTTCTGGCGGCTGGTGTGGCAGATGTCGGCATCGGTTGGCTTGGTGTTTCCTTTGCCTTTGGCCTTACCGTTTTGACGATGGCTTACACGGTCGGCCCAATCTCAGGCGGGCATTTCAACCCGGCCGTCAGTTTGGGCCTGATGATTGGAGGACGGTTTCCGGCTAAAGACCTTCTGCCTTATTGGGTTGCACAGGTCATTGGCGCAATTGCCGCCGCAGTGGTTCTGTACCTGATTGTCAGCGGGGCACCCGATTTCGCTGGTGTCGGAGGGTTCGCGTCAAACGGGTATGGTGAGGCCTCACCACAGGGATATTCGTTGATGTCGGCTTTGATCATCGAAATCGTGATGACCGCTTTCTTCATTCTGATCATTCTGGGCGCGACGTCGGGCAAGGCACCTGCCGGGTTCGCTCCGATTGCCATCGGTCTGGCGCTGACCCTGATCCACCTGATCTCAATCCCGGTGACGAATACCTCCGTCAACCCGGCGCGCTCAACCGGCGTTGCCCTGTTTGCCGACGGCCCTGCACTGGCTCAGCTCTGGCTGTTCTGGGTAGCCCCCCTGATTGGCGGCGCAATCGGTGCCTTGATCTGGAAAGCAATGTCCTCGGATGACTGATCCGCGCGGGAAAGGTAATTATCCCGTTTACTGAAAAACACGGTATCCTTCCGTCAAATCTGGCTTGGTTACGGCCTTTGGTTCAACGAGAGGATACAATGAAGACATTCACCACAGCACTTTTCCTAAGCTGCGCCGCGACGGCAGGCTGGGCCGAAGACAAATGGCTGAGCATCCCGCAAGCCCCCCAGATGCCCGCCGCCACCGAAGCGGGCACGGCAGAGATCAACGGCATCGACATGTATTACGCCACGTATGGCGATGCGGGCGGCACCCCGGTTCTGATGATCCACGGTGGGCTTGCCCATGGCGATGTCTGGGCCGCGCAGGTTGCCGACCTGTCCCAGGATCACAGGGTAATCGTGGCGGATACGCGCGGGCACGGACGATCCACCAACGATGGCAGCCCCTATTCCTACGCGTTGTTGTCGCAGGATTATCTGGCGCTGCTGGATCATCTGGGTGTCGATCAGGTGCATCTGGTCGGCTGGTCCGACGGGGCAAATATCGGGTATTCAATCTCGACCACCAACCCGGATCGGCTGGTCAGTCACTTTGCCCATGCAGGCAATGTCACACTGGACGGGATCGATCCTTCGGTGGAAACCAACGAGGTGTTTGGCACTTATGTGGGCATGATGGCGCAAGATTATGCGGCCATGTCCCCGACTCCTGACGGGTTCGAGGCATTCCTTGGTGGGGTGGCCGCCATGTGGGGCACCGAAAAACCCGGTGGGCTTGAGGCGCTGTCATCGATCACCGTCCCGACACTTGTGGTTCAAAGCGCACATGACGAGGCCATTCTGATGGCGCATTCACAAGCAATTGCTGACGCGATTCCGGGCGCCAAGTTGCTTGTTCTGGAAGATGTCAGCCACTTCGCATCTTTTCAGGATCCCGGTGCCTATACCCGCGCCATCCGCGATTTCATCGATCAATAGGCCAAAGAAAAAGCCCGGCGCTTGAGCCGGGCTAAATCATCTTATTCGGTAACGGTAACTTTTTTCATCACATCCGGTGCACCGATGATCGCACCGTTCTGGCCTTCGCCCCGCTTGATCGCGTCGACCACATCCATACCGTCGGTCACCTGACCAACCACGGTATACTGGCCGTCCAGAAACGGGCCGGGGGCGAACATGATGAAGAACTGCGAATTGGCCGAATCCGGATCGCTGGACCGGGCCATGCCGACAACACCCCTGTCAAAACTCACGTCCGAGAACTCGGCTGGCAGATCCGCGCGATCCGACCCGCCGCGCCCGGCATAGCGCATGTCGAAGCCGTCCGCGCCCGAGTTGCCGTATTGCACGTCGCCGGTTTGCGCCATGAAGCCATCGATTACGCGATGAAACACGACGCCGTCATACTGACCGTCAGCAGCCAGAGCGGTGATCTGTTCCACATGCTGGGGTGCCACATCTTCGAACAGGTCGATCGAGATTGTGCCATTGGCCCCTTCCCCTTCGACCTCGATCTGCAAACCGCTGGCCAGCGCCGGGCTTGCCAGCAAGGCAAAAGCCGCAGCCAGTTTATGCATCTGCGGCCACCTTGACGCTGATCATGCGGTCCGGGCTTGCAGGCGGCTCGCCGCGTACGATGGCGTCCACATGCTCCATCCCGTCGATGACGCGGCCATAGACCGTGTACTGACCGTTCAGGAAGTGATTGTCCTTGAAGTTGATGAAGAACTGCGAATTGGCCGAATCCGGGTTCTGCGAGCGCGCCGCGCCCAGCGTGCCGCGATCATGGGGCAGCTTGGAAAATTCTGCCGGAACATTCGGCAGCGACGAACCGCCGGTACCCGCCATGCGCAGGTTGAACCCGTCTTCCATATCGCCATGCTGCACGTCGCCGGTTTGCGCCATGAAACCGTCGATCACACGGTGAAAGGCCACATTGTCATATTCACCGCCACGGGCCAGTTCCTTCATCCGCGCACTGTGCAAAGGCGCTACATCCGGCAGCAGCTCGATGACGACATTGCCGCCTTTCAGCTCGATGATGATTGTGTTTTCGGGGTCTTTGATCTCGGCCATGAGGCCCTCCTGTCGTTTATCTTGCGCAAATACCTATGACGCACGCGTGCGAATGCCAAGTGACGCATTGACCTGAGGGCAAAATGCAGGAAAAGAACCGCCTAAATCGGTTGCCAACGACAAGGATCGCACAATGGGCTGGAAAACACTGGACGATATGGACCTGAACGGCAAACGCGTGCTGGTGCGTGTGGATATCAACGTGCCCGTGGTTGACGGTGTTGTGACCGACGCCACCCGTATCCAAAGGATCGTCCCCTCGGTGCGCGATATTCTGGCCGCTGGCGGCAAACCGATCCTTCTGGCCCATTTTGGCCGTCCTGGTGGCGAACGGCGTGAAAGCCTGTCACTGAAACAACTGGTCCCGACTTTGGAAAGCGCTTTTGGTGCCAAGGTTCTGTTTGCCGCCGATTGCGTCGGGGCCGAGGCGGAACTGGCCGCCGGAGCCTTGCAACCCGGTCAGGTCCTGCTGCTCGAAAACACGCGCTTTCACGCGGCCGAAACCAAGAACGACGCCGATCTGGCCGCTGGCATGGCCAAGCTGGGCGATGTCTATTGCAACGATGCGTTTTCAGCCGCGCACCGCGCCCACAGCTCGACCGAGGCCATCGCCCGTCTGCTGCCCGCCTGTGCGGGCCGTCTGATGCAGGCCGAGTTGCAGGCGCTGGAAAGCGCGCTGGGTGCGCCCAAGCGCCCGGTAACGGCGGTTGTCGGCGGCGCCAAGGTCTCGACCAAGCTGGAACTGCTGGGCAATCTGATCGACAAGGTCGATTACCTGGTGATCGGTGGTGGCATGGCGAACACATTCCTTGTCGCCCAAGGCATCAGCGTTGGCAAATCACTGGCTGAAACCGCAATGAAGGACACCGCAGCCGAAATTCTGGCCAAAGCCGAAAGCTCGGGCTGCCAGATCGTCCTGCCGCGTGACATTGTGGTGGCCGAGAAATTCGAAGCCAACGCACCCCACAAGGTTCTGCCAGCCGACCAGTGCCCCGAGGATGGCATGATCCTGGACGCGGGCCCTGAAAGCGTCGCCGCGATTACCGCGATTTTCGACAAAAGCCAGACCCTGATCTGGAACGGCCCGCTGGGCGCGTTCGAACTGGAGCCGTTCGACGCGGCCACCAATGCCGCGGCCCTGAAAGCCGCGGCCCTCAGCCGGTCGGGTCAGCTGATTTCGGTCGCAGGTGGCGGTGACACGGTTGCGGCGCTGAACGCGTCGGGGGCGGCCAAGGATTTCACCTATATCTCGACCGCAGGCGGTGCGTTCCTTGAATGGATGGAAGGCAAAACCCTGCCCGGTGTCGCTGCGCTGGAACACTAAGTGACGCTGGCCGCAATTGGCCGCTTGTAACGGTTCATGGTATTATCCCCTATTTGAATGGGGGATTATACCATGAGGTCATTATACCTGCTCGTCCTTCTCGCGATGCCGTGGCCTGCAACAGCACAATCCAGCTGCGGTGGCCAGACACAGCTTGACGCAAATTTCTGTGCCAAGGAACAATGGGAAGCCGTTGACCGCGACCTCAACCGGTTATGGAAACAGATCAAGCCGGTCGCTGATGCACGTGGAAACGGCAATGCCCTTCTGGCGGAACAACGTGCGTGGCTAAAGACGCGGGACGCCACCTGCGACAAGGAACTGTCCGGCGGCGGCAGCGCTGCGCCGATGTTCTACTGGACCTGTATGAAAGAGCAGACGCTTGAAAGAAATCAGCAGCTTCAGTCCTGGCGCTGAGCTTTGACCGGGACGCACACGAAATACTGATGAAAAAACCGAATCAGGGGATTCACAACCCGAATCGCCTGTGACATAGTGCGATCAGAGGCTCGGAAAGAGCCCGTTATTGAGGCAAGTTTTCATACGGCGGTAAACAGAGTGTCCCGTTCCCATCGGCCCGGTTTGGGTGCAGTTCTCTTCTTCTCGGTGGCTTTCATGCTGGGTGTGTATTTCACCTTCGCCGCCGTTCAGGGGGATTACGGCCTGTTTCGGCGGGTCGAAATTGCGGCGGAACGGGACGCTCTGTCACGCAGTCTGGAAAAACTGAATGTCGAAATCGCCGAGATGGAAAACCTGACACGGCGTTTGTCCGACACCTATCTGGATCTGGACCTGCTGGACCAGCAGGCGCGCTCGGTTCTGGGCATGATCCGGTCGGACGAAATTGTGATCCGCTGATCAAGGACCCTTTTCAGAAAAAGCAACTCAGGCCCGGCGTTTCGGCCAGGATGCGCCGCGCCGAACGCTGCGTCACATTTCCCCTCGCCAGAAAGCCCCAAATGCTTTATGAGATAGTTTAACGCTAAACTATCTGTCCGAAAGGGGGAGATCGCCACGATGGCTGCGCGAAAAACCACAAAGAAACCAAATGTTTCTGCGGAAGAACTCCAGACATACTACCGCGAGATGCTGCTGATCCGCCGATTCGAGGAAAAGGCCGGTCAGCTTTATGGCATGGGCCTGATCGGTGGGTTCTGCCACCTTTATATCGGACAAGAGGCCGTTGTTGTCGGGCTCGAGGCCGCTGCAGAGGAAGGCGACAAGCGCATCACCTCGTATCGCGACCACGGTCACATGCTGGCCTGCGGAATGGATCCGGGCGGCGTGA
The DNA here is from genome assembly GCF_059613825.1 of Ruegeria sp. SATB027. Taxonomy (NCBI): domain Bacteria; kingdom Pseudomonadati; phylum Pseudomonadota; class Alphaproteobacteria; order Rhodobacterales; family Roseobacteraceae; genus Ruegeria; species Ruegeria sp. SATB027. The sequence continues at coordinate 127,748 of NZ_JBXWTH010000047.1, read as the reverse complement.
TGGCCGAACTGACCGGGCGCATCGGTGGCCTGTCCAAAGGCAAGGGCGGCTCGATGCACATGTTCTCGAAAGAAAAGCACTTCTACGGCGGGCACGGTATCGTCGGCGCGCAGGTTCCGCTGGGCGCGGGGCTGGCTTTTGCCGACAAGTACAAGGAAAACGGCCGCGTGACCTTCACCTATTTCGGGGACGGTGCCGCGAACCAGGGTCAGGTGTATGAGACCTTCAACATGGCGGCCATCTGGGGCTTGCCGGTGATTTTCGTGATCGAGAACAACCAATACGCCATGGGCACCGCACAGTCCCGCTCGACCTCGACCAAGGACATCTTCCATCGCGGCGAGGCGTTCGGCATTCCGGGCGAGATCGTCAACGGCATGGATGTGCTGGCGGTCAAGGAAGCGGGTGAAAAAGCTGTCGCGCACTGTCGCGCAGGCAAAGGCCCCTATATCCTGGAAATCAAGACCTACCGCTATCGCGGCCACTCGATGTCTGACCCGGCCAAGTACCGTACCCGCGAAGAGGTTCAGAAGGTCCGCGAACAAAGCGACCCGATCGAACATGTGCGTGAGCTGCTGCTGACCGGCAAGCACGCGACCGAGGATGACCTGAAAGCGATCGACAAGGAAATCAAGGAGATCGTCAATCAGGCCGCCGAATTCTCGAAAGAAAGCCCCGAGCCTTCGGTCGAAGAGCTCTGGACTGACATTTACGCCTGAGAGGACGAATAAGACATGGCAACCGAAATTCTCATGCCCGCCCTTTCCCCCACGATGGAAGAGGGCACGCTGGCCAAATGGCTGGTCAAGGAAGGCGACACCGTATCCTCGGGCGACATCATGGCCGAGATCGAGACCGACAAGGCAACAATGGAGTTCGAAGCCGTCGATGAAGGCATCGTCGGCAAGATCCTGATCGCCGAGGGCACCGAAGGGGTCAAGGTGAACACCCCTATCGCAGTGCTGGTCGAAGAAGGCGAAGACGCCTCGGCCCTGCCCGCAGCAACCCCCGCAGCCGCAGCGGCGCCCGAGGCCGCCCCCACAGCAGCCCCGGCTCCTGCCGCAGCGGCCCCCGCTGCTCCAGCGGTGGACCTGTCACCCGACTGGCCCGCGGATGCCGAGATGAAGTCCGAAACCGTGCGCGAAGCCTTGCGCGATGCAATGGCCGAGGAAATGCGCGGTGATGAAAACGTCTATCTGATGGGCGAGGAAGTCGCTGAATATCAGGGGGCCTATAAAATCTCGCAGGGCCTGCTGGATGAATTTGGCTCCAAACGCGTGATCGACACCCCGATCACCGAACACGGGTTTGCCGGTATCGCGGTGGGTTCGGCCTTTGGCGGTCTGAAACCGATTGTCGAGTTCATGACCTTCAACTTCGCCATGCAGGCGATTGACCAGATCATCAACTCTGCGGCCAAAACGCTTTATATGTCCGGTGGTCAGATGGGTTGCCCCATCGTGTTCCGGGGGCCCAACGGGGCCGCGGCCCGCGTGGCCGCACAGCACAGCCAGGACTATGCCGCGTGGTACATGCAGATCCCCGGTCTGAAGGTCGTCATGCCTTATTCGGCTGCTGATGCCAAAGGTCTGCTGAAATCGGCCATCCGCGACCCCAACCCGGTTGTGTTCCTGGAAAACGAAATCCTCTACGGTCGCTCTTTCGAAGTGCCGCAGGTGGATGACCTCACCATTCCGCTGGGCAAGGCCCGCATCTGGCGCGAAGGCTCGGACGTGACCATCGTCAGCTTTGGCATCGGCATGCAATACGCGCTGGAAGCTGCTGACAAGCTGGCCGAAGACGGCATCAGCGCCGAAGTGATCGACCTGCGCACCATCCGCCCGATGGACACTGGCGCGATCATCAACTCGGTTATGAAAACCAATCGTTTGGTGACCGTCGAAGAAGGTTGGCCGCAGGGATCTGTCGGCAGCTACATCAGCTCGGTCGTGATGCAGGAGGCGTTTGACTACCTCGACGCGCCAGTCATCAATTGCACTGGCAAGGACGTGCCGATGCCCTATGCCGCCAATCTCGAAAAGCTGGCCCTGATCACCACGGATGAGGTGATCGCCGCCGTCAAACAAGTGACCTACCGGTAAGGAGCGACAGACAGATGCCTACAGAAATTCTGATGCCCGCCCTGTCCCCGACGATGGAGGAAGGCACGCTCGCCAAATGGCTGGTCAAGGAAGGCGACACCATCTCCTCCGGTGACCTGCTGGCCGAGATCGAAACCGACAAGGCCACGATGGAGTTCGAGGCCGTTGACGAAGGCACCATCGGCAAGATCCTGATCCCTGAGGGCACCGAAGGGGTCAAGGTCAACACCGCCATCGCGGTTTTGCTGGAAGACGGCGAAAGCGCCGATGACATTGGCACGGCTCCGGCTGCTGCACCGGCGGCTGCCCCCGCAGCCGTCGCGGGCAACGAGGCTGCCGCGCCAGCGGCACCCGAGGCGCCCGCCCCTGCCCCGGCCGCTCCGGCCAAGGCTGATGGTGGTCGGATTTTTGCCTCGCCTCTGGCCCGCCGGATTGCTGCGCAAAAAGGTCTCGACCTGACGCAGATTGCCGGTTCCGGCCCGCACGGTCGCATCGTCAAGGTTGATGTCGAAGGCGCAACTGCCACCGCTCCGGCAGCAGCTCCTGCCACTGCTCCCGCCGCCGCCGCGCCCGCAGCTGCCCCAGCAGCTCCGTCTGGTCCATCGGCGGATATGGTCGCGCGGATGTACGAAGGCCGCCCGTACGAGGAAATCAAGCTCGACGGTATGCGCAAAACCATTGCTGCACGCCTGGGCGAGGCCAAACAGACCATTCCGCATTTCTACCTGCGCCGCGATATCAAGCTGGATGCGCTGTTGAAATTCCGTGGTCAGCTGAACAAGCAACTCGAAGGCCGTGGCGTCAAGCTCAGCGTCAATGACTTCATCATCAAAGCCGTTGCCAATGCGCTGCAACAGGTTCCGGCCTGTAATGCCGTCTGGGCAGGTGACCGGGTGCTGCAACTGAAACCGTCAGATGTGGCTGTTGCGGTCGCAATCGAAGGCGGGTTGTTCACGCCGGTCCTGCAAGACGCTGACATGAAATCCCTGTCAGCCCTTTCGACCGAGATGAAAGACCTTGCCGCCCGCGCCCGCGAGCGCAAGCTGGCTCCGCATGAATATCAGGGCGGCACCTTTGCCATCTCGAACCTGGGCATGTTCGGCATCGACAATTTCGATGCTATCGTGAACCCGCCCCATGCCGGAATTCTGGCCGTCGGCACCGGCGTCAAGAAACCGGTTGTCGGGGATGATGGCGAGCTGACCGTGGCAACGGTGATGTCTGTCACCATGTCGGTTGACCACCGGGTCATCGACGGCGCGCTGGGGGCCGAGCTGCTCAAGGCCATTGTCGACAATCTTGAAAACCCGATGGTTATGTTGGCCTGATCACAATAAACGCCCTCGCCAGAAAGCATCTCTGGCGAGGGCACATTTTTTATGGCGCTGAATTGAGCCCCCGTGATCGGCGAACCGATTGCCCGGCACTGGCGCCATCCCCACCTTCTTCCTGCGGATGCTGAACGAAGAAAGGTGCGCGATGTTCCTACGATCCCTGATCCAAATCCTGTTCGTCTTTGTACTCCTCGCGGGGGCGTCACCTGATGCGGTATCCGCAAAGCCCAACAGCTATCCCGGCGAGAATTCGAAGTTCAATTCGAACGATCCCGCCGTCATCGCGCGTCAGAAAGCCGAGCAAAAAAAGCGCAGGGAAATGCGCACGCAAAAGCGGGAAGACAGGCGTCGCGAGCGGTTGGAAAGGCGCAACAACCGCTCGGACTGAAACCGTTTACTGATCTTTGCCCAGCATGTGATCCATCGAGATCGACGGCTGATCGCATCCGGCCTCGCCCACGATCTTGGCCGGGATACCGGCAACGGTCTTGCACGGCGGAACGTCCTGCAACACCACCGAACCGGCGGCGATACGACTGCAATGGCCGACTTTGATGTTGCCCAGCACCTTTGCCCCGGCCCCGATCAGAACACCGTCTCCGATTTTGGGATGGCGGTCTTCCTCTTCCTTGCCGGTTCCGCCCAACGTCACCGAATGCAGCATCGACACATTGTCTCCGACCACGGCGGTTTCACCGATGACGATGGAATGGGCGTGGTCGATCATGATCCCCTTGCCGATCCTCGCGGCCGGGTGAATATCGATGCCGAAAATCTCCGACGATCGCATCTGGAAGAAATACGCCAGATCATAGCGCCCCTTGCGCCACAGCCAATGCGCCACACGATAGGCCTGCATGGCCTGATAGCCCTTGAAATACAGAATGGGCTGCAACAACCGATGGCAGGCCGGATCACGCTCATAAACCGCCATCAGATCGGCGCGGGCGGCTTCCAGCAAACCGGGATCGTTTGCATAAGCCTCGTCCACGATCTCGCGCAGAACCATCATCGACATTTCGTTCGAACACAGCTTGGCCGCGATCCGATAGGACAGTGCACGCTCAAGGCTGCGGTGATGCAGGATACAGGCGTGCACAAGCCCGCCCATAAGCGGCTCTGTCTCGACGGCTGCTTGGGCCTCGGATGTGATACGGTTCCAGACCGGATCGACCGGTGTCACGGGGCTGCGTTTTTCAAACATAGCTTTTGATCCTTTGCTGCGCCTAGAATGCCATTTAGTGGCAAAAAGGCCAAACGCAAACCCGTGATCCGCGATACAACGAAAATGAATGAGTCCGAACGCGCATATTTTGAAACACGAATTCACGAGCGTCTGGCCGAACTGGATCAATTGTCCGCATCAGGCCAGCAGGCTCAGGCCGTTGTTGAACTGGATCAGCAGGCGGTTGGTCGGCTCAGCCGCATGGATGCGTTGCAAAACCAGGCGATGGCAAAGGCACAACAGGTGAATCGCAATGTCGAAACCCGCCGCCTTCAGGCCGCGTTAAAGCGTCTGGATGAGGGGGAATACGGATATTGCGAGGATTGCGGCGACCGAATTCCCGATGGGCGATTGTATCTGGATCTGGCTGCCAGCAAATGCGTCAGCTGCGCGACCGGGTGATCAGAAACTCGGCAAGATGGTGCAAAACCAGCGAGAAACACTGACAATATTGCAAATCGTCAAACCCCGGCTCATCGGCCAGCACCCTGTTGCGCGCAACCGCCATCAACGATCCGTTGCCGTAAACCGGATGCAGCCGACCCGTGCGCGCGCGGTGATTGTCGGCCAGTTCCGCCTCATGGATCATCCGGACGCATAAGCGGGTCCGCTCTGGCGGCGGCGCCGCCAACAAGGCGCGCGCCGCAGCACTTACATCACCGTGCAATAGCGGTCGCATCGGGCCGCTTACCCGACAACCAGTCGCGCCATCGCGCCGGGGCCGTAAATGGCCGACACCTGCGCAATCCCGACCTCATATGACCCGGTCAGACCATCTGCCGCCTTCAATGCCGCCGAATAGGACCACCCTGGCAGGGATGTCATCTCTTCACGGACAAGGGTTCCCCCAACAAAGACACGCACAAGATAGGATTCGCTTTCCTCGCCCAGTGGAACCTCCAGCCCTGACCAGTCATCCCCATCCAACCGGGTGCGCCGCAACCAGGTCAGGTGATCGCCGGTTGCGTCGGATCGCACCCGAAGGTGAACCGGGGAAAACGGGCGCAAACCATTGCCGTCGAATGTGGCGATCAGATGCTGGTAAGCCGGATCATCGTAACCACGGGTCGCCGGGCCGATGCGATAGTGTTTGGCCAATCCCCGCTCGTTGCGCAACAGGTTGATCTGCTGCACCTGATCGTTCAGCACCACGAATATGGACCCGTCCGGCCAGACATCCGGCATCATGGCATCCGACCCCAACTGGCCTCTCAACCGCCCGGACAACGCGTAAACGCCGGGGGACTCAAGCGTGGCATCCGAGAACTGGAACACCTCCCAGTTGCCGGGTGTTCCGTCGCCGATGGCCGCCAGATTGACACCGTTCAGAACCGCGCCACGCGGACGCGATTCCAGCTGACCGGCCAACAGCCGCACCGTCACGGCCGGGCCTTCGTCCCAGACGCCGACACTGGCGCGCCTCAGCGGCGTTTCGGTCACGCCCACAATGGCCTGACCGGGGATCACATCACTCAGGCTGTACCCCTCATCGGTTGAGGAGGAATAAACCGTCGCGGCCCCCGGCCAGGGATCAGCGGTCACCGCAAGATAAGGTGCATGCGGGACCTCTGCCCCGGTGATCAGCGGCAGGTCCAGAAACACCGGCAGCACGGGAACGGGCGCGGCATAGGGCCTGACAACCGCCGGGTCGTCGCGCAATTGCGATGCCTTATACACGCCCTGTTCAACCCGAACCGCCTCGACCAGTTGCAGATCGGCCGATTCCAGTCGGTCAATCCGGTAAAGGGGGCTGTTTTCGGTTTCTGACAACCGCACCAGATCACCTGCGCCCAGATGCAGCAGCGATGGCGGCAAGGCAAACCGCACCGTATCGCGGGAAACACGGGCCTCGCTCAACCAGCGCTCAGCCGTTTGCCGGCCCTCGGTGCGTGTCATGGACAACGGCATCTCATTGACCGAGACAGAATGCGTGCTGTCCTCGGGCAGAACCGCCTCTTCCGCAACCAGATCGTGATCCGCATCCGACTGGACAAAGCGCAGGCGCACGCGGCCCGTCATCTCGGCCTCGGCTTCACGCCGGTGTTCAACCGTGCCATCCAGATCACCGCTGATCGCCAGATGATCGGGATTCAGGGCAATCGCGCCATAGCCATCCCGCATCTGAAAGCGCAAGATGCCGTTCCGTTCGATCGCGTCGAACCCATAGCGCAGCATCAGCGGTTGCAAAGCCGACCGCGCATTTGTCACATCTTCGATGACATATCCCCGAACCACGCCATAAAGCCCGGTAACATCGATATCCGTCACCCCTGCCACATGGCATATTTCAGTCACGACCGAGGCCAGCGTGCGCGAGCCGGACCGACCGTTCAGCCAATGCCCCCGGTCATAGTTTGCCCCATCATCCCACTGGCTTCGCTGATTTGGAAAGGTCGGAAACGGGCGGGTATCCCACGCCCAGACATAGGCATTCGCCAGGTCCAGCATTGGTCCGCCATAGACTTGCGACACCGGGTTGACGTCCGGGTCGCTCCAATATCCAAGGGTCGCCGCCAGGTACTGAACCTGAATGAAATCGTCACGCAGTCCGTTTGAATATGCAGGCAACAGCGATTCAGACGATTTCGGATCCAGAAACTTGTTCGGCTGGTTCGTGCCTTTGTCGATTGCCGCACATCCCAACTCGGTAAACCAGATCGGCTTTGATCCGGGCACCCAGTCGGTCGGATTGGGCTGACGAACACCGCCGATCCGCTCGTGATGCAGACTTGACCACCAGCCGCGCAGGTCCTTGTAGCGCCAGACCCATGGCTCATCATGCTCCTGATCTTCGATGGGCGTTCTGATCTGTGCCTCGGCCTCTTCCGGCGCGGCATAATACCAGTCATACCCCTCGCCCCCCTCGATATTGCCGCGCAGATACCCAAGGTCGTAGACCGACGGCGCACCTGCCTCGGCGTCCACGTGGTTTTCTCCATCACGCCAGTCGGACAAAGGCATGTAGTTGTCGATGCCAATGAAATCGATGTTGTCATCCGCCCATAACGGGTCGAGGTGAAAATACCTGTTTCCGCTTCCATCCGGCTGGTATCCGAAATACTCGCTCCAATCCGCCGCATAGCCGATCTTGGTGTCCGGGCCCAGAATCTGGCGTACCTCTGCCGCCAGCGCACGCAGTTGCGCAACGGCGGGAAACCCCGAAGCCCCGCGGATCTGGGTCAGGCCACGCATCTCGGACGAGATACAGAAGGATGACACCCCACCAGCCGCCTTGCACAACATGGCATAGTGCAGAATGAACCGGCGCAGGCCCCATTCCTGCGGGCCAGAGTATTTGACGATCTTCGTGGCCGGAACCGGACCATTGCCAAGCAAGCCGCCAAACGTGCCGCCACCGTTTACCCATTGCAAATCGCCAGGCCCGCGATCATCCGGCCGCCCGCCAAGCACCGGGCCCGAGCCCGAGCCGCTGGTGCCGCTGCCACCGCCGGTGTCCACCGGGGCGTCAAAACCTTCGTTGATCGTAAAATCCGCAGCACTTGCCGTCCCAAAGAACGCGGCCACCTGCGCGTCCGCCGCCGCGGTCTGATCAGCAGACCCTGCGCGCCCCGGCGCCACATCCAGCGTGATCCGTCCCCGCCAAGGCAGGTGGGGCTGACTTGTGGCCTCCGACCAGGGGTCCGGCATCCCGTTTCCCTGCAATTGCTCCATCAGGATGAACGGATAGAACATGACCCGCTTTCCCGACTGGTTGAGGTGTCGGATCGCCTCGACCACCGCCGGGTCTGCGGGTGTTCCGCCATAGACCGGGCGGCCGTCCTGCCGCGCGACCTGGCCCGCCGTGCTGCGGACCTGATCCGACACGATCCATGGCATGTTGCGGCTGTCCGTACCACTCTGTTCGACCTTGGGCCGGATCGTGCATGTGCCGCATCTCAGATCGTCACCGAACCACGACACCACTAACGAGGCCGCGTCGCAATTTGGCAACTCGGTCTCCAGCGCACGGGTCGAGCTCACAAGATCCGATACACCGGACGCGGAATGCGCATTGGCCGCCCAGCTTGTCCCGGATTGCGTATAATTCACCTGCGAACGGGCCAGCGCATACTCGCCCGTGCCCGGTATCATCGCCACGCCCCGCACGATCTGCGGCAGGGCGCTTGGGTAATCCGGCATGTCGCGCTGCGCGGGGCGCACCACTTCGAACGAGAACTGCGGCACCCGGTTGCCAAAACTCGCAAGCGGGAAATCCTCGATCACGACATAGGCTGTACCGCGATAGGCCGGCACCGTGCCCGCCCCTTCGATTGCTTCGATCAGGGGATCGGGCAACTGGTCCTGCGTGCCGTGATAGATGCGCATGTTCAGCCCGGATCGGTCCTGTTCTTCCCCGTCTGCCCAGATGCGCCCGACATCGGCGATCTCGCCTGCACCAACGGCAATGGCCAGCGAAATCGAATAGCTGTAGCTGACGGTGGTCACTTCGGGTGCCTTGGGTTTGCCTTTGCCGCCGCCTCCGCCGCCCTGCGTTTCCCGGGTCTCGGTCTCAAGAAAGTCCGACGCCCAGATGACCTGACCGCCCACGCGCATACGCCCAAAGACAGTGGTCACCGGTGCACCCTCGCCGGTTTCCGTCAGCCTGAACCGGTCCATGCGGCCTGTTTCGACGACTTCACTGCCACTGCCCATGACGGACTGGCTGAAGAACCTCTGGTCAATGACCCGCCCAACCGTCGCGCCAATGGCCCGGCCGATGATCGCGGTGGACAGGCCCGCAACGGTACCACCGATTGACCCGCCCAGCGCCGCCCCGGCTGCGGAAAGAAGAATAGTAGCCATCAGAGCACCTCCAACGGGAATTCGAAACAGGAAACGACCCTGCGGCGCCATGGGCCGCTCAGCGCGTTCTCGACGACGCCATGACCGGAATAGGCGTGAATGAACCTTGGTTCCAGGCCTGCGACGCTGACGATGCCAAGATGTTTGGCCACGCTGCCATCGCGCATCCGGAACAGCAGCACATCTGCGACCGCAAAATCGGCGGCCGGTTTTTCGACCAGATGCCGCCGCGCCGCCGCCCACATGCGTTCCTCGCCCTGCGGCTCGGACCAGTCCAGACTGTAGACCGGAACCGCCTCGGGCTCCTGCCCGATCACGGCGCGCCAGACGCCGCGCAGCAGGCCCAGACAATCCGTGCCCGCCCCCTTGGTCGAGGCCTGATGCACATAAGGCGTCCCTAGCCAGCTGCTCGCTTCTGCGACAATATCCTGCCTGTGTATCGTCACCTCAGGCTCCCTCCGCTGTTGGCTTTGCTCTGTTTGGGAACGGCCATCACCCAATCTTCGCCCGGAAGATCGGGAAAGCCCTGAAAGTTCAGCAGGTTGTTGAACTTCAAACGACAGGTCTCCATGCGTTTGTCGCACCCTGCCCGCAGCCTGACCATGTCACCCGGCACCAGGCTTTCCCCGAAACCGGACCAGAGCGTAATCTGCCGCCCGTCCGCCACCTGCCGGTCATGCTTGACTGATGACCAGAGCCCCTTCGCCGCTCCCGACACAACGTCAATCCTGCCGCGCTCGAACCAGCCGTCTTCGATGGTTGCCCCGCCCGCGACAAGCAGAACGGTTCCACCATCAAAACCGGTGACGGCGCCCTCAATCCAATAGCCGGGCGTATCCATGTCGAACCGACAGGTCCGGTCCCCCAAAACGGCAGTACAAGGCTTCTGATACACGCGCCCCAACGGGCGGTTCAGCAAATCGGTCAGGCCACGCAACTCGGCGTGGAATGCACCGCCTGCGCGCCGCAATTCCCCGATCGAGCCCTGGAACTGAAGGATGCGCTGATCCGGGTCGGCCCAGTTGACCAGCCACGCGCGCACTTCGGCCCCGTCGAACCGCCCCGCCTCGATATCCTCCTCGCGAATGGCCGCATCCGACAGCGCGCCCATGGCTTCGGTGTTGTCAATGGACAGGCCAGTGGCCTGCTCGATGGCCGCCGCCGTCAAACCGGTGCTGGCCCTGAACGTCAATCCGTCAAAGCCAAGTTCCAGATCATGATCGGTGAACCCGTATTCCTGACCATCCCGGCGTCTGATCGCCCAACACCGGCACACGGTGGTCATCCCGCTTTGCAGATGCGCGTGCAGGCCCTGTTCATCCACAGCCATCAGACACGCACCTCAACCACGGGAACGTTCGGCGCCTCTCCGGCCTGAAAACTGGCGACGCTGGTGTGGATCTTGTCGGTGTCAAACCGCACCGGCACATCGAATTCGAACCCGGCGGTGATATCCACCTCTTCCGGTGGCGGGTCGGCAAACGTGATCCGGCCTGTTGCCAGATCAACCTCGAATTCCACGCCCTCCCGGATCTCATCCTGATCCAGCCCCAGACGCACCGTCCCAAGCACCGGCTTGACGATGGGGCGGGCATAGCTGACCCCGCCCGAGCTATAGGTCTTGATCAGCTGAAACTCGGTTCGCACACCGTCGCCGCGTGCGATAACCTGATCTCCGACATCGACATCCAACGTGGCCTTGCCGGATTTGAAATCCGACCAGTCCTTCCAGCGAAACCCATACATCTGGCCCTGCCGCGCCTCGAAGAACGAGATCAGCGTCTCGATATCGTCCAGCGAGCGCATCCCCAGCCCCGCGTCATACCGGCGCCGGGAATGGGCCCAGGGCGTGTTGCGCTCTTCGAACCCGTTGGCCAGCGTCACGATATCCGTGCGCCGCTCGGGCCCCCCGACCGAGCCAAAGCTCAGGCTGGCGGGAAATCTCACCTCGTGGAAAGTCATCACCTGCTCCCTGATTTACCTGTTGCGATTGCCGCGCCCCAACGCACGGCTCATCTGTGCTGCAATCTGTCCCTGCGAGCGGCGGAACCCCTGCACATCCGGGGTCGTGATGTTCATCACCACATTCACCGAACGCCCGCCGCCCTGCGTGCGCACGCCCAGCTTGCCGTCCGCGCCGCGCGCCAGTGGCATGATCGCCTCGGGGCCGGCCTCGCCCATCAGCCCGGTGCCGCCGCGCATCGGAAACATCGTCGGGCTGCTGACCACGCCGCCATTGGCAAAGGGCATCACCCGGCCCTGGCTGAAACTGCCGCCATCGGCAAAGGGCAGAAGACCCTGCACCAACCCGCCGACCGAGTTTGCCAGCAATCCGCCAAAATGATCCGTCACCGGCTTGATCGCGGCTGCATAAGCCGTTTGGATCAACGAGTTCTTCAGCACATCCAGTGCGCCCGACAGGCTCATCCCGTCCAGAACCACGCCATCGAACGCCTTGCGCAAACCGCTGGACATGCCCCGTTCCAACGTGGCGACATCCTTGCCGGTTTCCTCGAACGCGGCGCTGATCCGCTTCATCTGGCTGTCAAACGCCGCGGCCATCGTCGCAGCATCACCCAGGGCATCGCCCAGCGCTGCGCCCCGCTCCTGCAAGTCGTCAAACCCGTCACGATCCGTCATCACGCTCTCCTTGTTGCTTGTCCGGGAAGGCGGCCAGCAGCGCGTCAAGCCCTGCCCGGTTCATCGCGGACATCCCGGCGCCCTGCCCCAGCATCAGCCGCAGTTCTGCCGGGGTCAGACGCCAGAACTGATCCGGCGTCAGCCGCAGCCCCAGAAACCCGGCCCGCATCAGGGCGGGCCAGTCAAACCCGCTCATGTCGTTTCCGGCACCATGAAGGCGCGGGCCAGCAGTTCGGCCGCCGCTTTGGCCGCAGCCATCGGGCCGCCCTCGATTTCGGCATGAAGCAGGTCGGCGCGGCTGGTATCCCGGCCCCCGCCCCGCAATCCGGCAACGATCAGCGCCAGCACGTCACTGCTGGAATACGCACCACCCTCGAACCGCTGCACCAGCTCGACCAGGGATCCGGTGTTCAGCTCCTGCTCCAGTTCCGCCAAAGCGCCCAGCGTTAGCTTGAGCACCCGCCGCTCTCCATCGATGGTCAGTGCCACCTCGCCCGTCCACGGATTGGCCATGCGATTACAGCGCCGTAAAGCTCAGCGCACCGGCGCTTGCCATGCTCATCTCATAGGTCGCCTCACCGTTGTGCGAGCCTGCATATTCGATGCCCGTCACCTGAAACGCCCCCTCGACAATGCCGAAATCGGGGATAATCACCTGAAACGCCGGGGTCTCGCCGTCAAAGAACAGCTGCCGCGCGCGTTCGTCCGTACCTGCATCCTTGAACACGCCCGAGCCCGAGATCGAGGCCGATTTGACCCCCGCCCCCGACAACAGCTCGCGCCAGCCCCCCTGGCTTTCCAGGCTGGTGACATCCACGCTTTCGGCGTTGAAACTGATCCGCGTGGCCCGCAGGCCCGCAATGGTCTGGAACAGGCCCGTGCCGTTCATATCCACTTTGACCAAAAGGTCTTTTCCGTTCTGGGCAGCCATGTGCTCTCTCCGTTGATTGCTTAGTCGTCTTCCACGCGGGCGCGGAATCTCAGGTCGATCTGGCGGATGCTGCCGCCTGTCCCGGTTCGCCGGGCCGAGGCGCGCTCGAACCACAGCCCGACCAGATGCCCGCGGCTCAGAACCAGCGGCGCGTTGTCCAGCGCGTCACACACCGCCCCGGCCAGCGTCTTTGCCGCGCCAAACCCGGCGGCTTCGGACACCACCGAAACCGTAAAGCGGTGGATCGCACCCGCGCCCGACCGGTCCGAGGCGTCGCGGACCTCTTCCGGGCCCAAAGTCAAATAGGTCTGCGGAACCGTTCCCGTGGGCACCGCGTCATAGATCGCGCCACCGGACTGGCCGCTGACATCCGCATCCCCGGTCAGGTGCTGAAACACCGCCGCCTGCAGGGCGGCTGATACGCCATAGCTCATGCCGCCACCTCTTCATCCGCGAAACAGGTCAGGTACTGGCCGCGCGCGTCGCGCTCAGCCACGGCGCGGATGACGAAACGGCGATTGCCTTCGCGAAACCGCTGATCCGGCGCCGGGCGCATGGTCGACCCCTCGGGCGCGCCCCGCACCACGATGCGATACCCCACGCGCGAGACGGAAACGCCGGCGATCTGCCGTTCCGCGCCACTGCGCGCCGTGACCTCGGCCCACAGCGTTCCCAACGCGGCCCATGCCTCGGTATATCCCCCGGCCCCGTCAGCGCTGCGCATCGGGGCCTCAAGCACCAGCTTGCGGTTCAGACGCGGCGTGTTCATTGCACCACCCCTGCACCAAAGCGCACCATGCGATAGCGCTGGATCAGGCTGGTGACGCCAAACGGCATACACCCCGCGCCCAGCGCGGTCTCGTCCCGGTATTCGTAATAATGCGCCGCCAGCAACAGAACCGCCTGGCCCAGATCGGCGGGCAAACCGGCCCAATCCGTGGCCATCCCGGCCGTGAAGGAGATCTTCACCGCACCCCCCGTTGCAATCGCAGGCAGGGCCGACCCGACCGGCCGCACCCGCGGGCGCTGGCCATCGCGTTCCAGCCGATACACCGCCGCATCCGCAACGGTTTCAGAACCTGCCGCATCGGTCAGCGTCACGGCCAGCACCGATGTCACCGGAGCAACCGGCAAAACCTCGCCCGACGGATCGCGCCAACCGCTCAGGCTCCATGAAAAGTCGCGCTCGATCAGAACCTTGCCGGTGCGCGCCTCGATCGCGGCCATGGCCGCCCGCAGGAACCCCTTCAGCACCTCGTTCTGAACGTCATCCTCGGCAAAGCCCCTGCCCAGCCGCAGATGCGCCTTGAACTGATCCACCGGCAGCGCCGCATCCGCGATGGCGGTTTCTTCGATCAACATCATCCATTCACTCCGCAATCTCGGACCCCACCGGGGGCCTCAGTCAGGAAAATGACGGGCACGCGCCGCCCCACGTTGCTCGGACGGAGGGGAGCAGCTAGACAACGCGGGGGATCTCACCCCGGCCCGCGCCCGCCGCCCGAGGGGCCGATGGCCCCCCGTATTCGTCACCGCTTAGGCGATGCCGAATTTCACCAGCTTGATGGCTGCAAAGTCGCTCACATCGCCGCCCACACGCTTGGTCGCATAGAACAGGACATGCGGCTTGGCGCTGAACGGATCACGCAGCACGCGCAGATCGGGGCGCTCGGCGATGGTGTAACCGGATTTGAAGTCGCCAAACGCGATCGAGAAGCTGTCCGAGGCCGCATCCGGCATGTCCTCGGCAATCAGTACCGGATAGCCCATCAGACGCGCGGGCTCACCGGCGGCCAGACCGTCCGACCACAGGAAACGGCCATCACTGTCCTTCAGCTTGCGGATCACACCCGCCGTTTTCGAGTTCATGACGAATGTGCCATTGACCCGGTATTGCGCGCCCAGCGCATAAACCACATCGACAATCGCATCCGCATCGACGCCGCCATCGATGCCGGTGGCAACGTACCCCAGGCTGCCCCAGGACCAGGTGTCATCGGATACCGCACGGTGGATCATCAGACCCTTGGGTTTGTCCACACCGTCACCCGTGATAAAGGCCGCCGCCTCGGCACGGGCGAACTTGTCGGCGATCCGACCGGCCAGCCAGCCCTCGACATCGAACGCGCTGTCATCCAGCAAGCGCTGCGAGGCTTTGGGCAGCGCGCTCAACTCGTGCAGCGGGATCGAGATGCGGTCGATCGACGGGGTTCCGGTTTCGGAAGTGGACGAATTCTCATCTGCCCAGCCTGCACCGACATCGGTATGGTCGATCAGCACATCGAACGAATTCGCCTCGACATTCACCACCGACGCAATCGAACGGATTGACGCGGTTGCGTTCAGAACCGACTTGATCGTCTCGGCGGTCTGCGGATCGACCAGATACCCGCCATCGCTGTTGACGGCGGTGGACAGCGATTTGCTCTCCATTTCCAGCCCGCGCAGCCCATCATCCTCGCCCGAGCGTACATAGGCGTCGAACGCCTTCTGGTGCGGGGCACCGTCCAGGGTCGAGGCCGCAAGATGCGGGCGCGCCGCGATGGTTGATTTACGATCCAGCATGGTCAGTCGCTCTTCTGTCTGTTGCAATTTGGTTTTAACTTCAGCCTTCAGGCCCTTGAATTCATTCACGAAGCCAGCCATCGCCTGCTTCACCTCCTGAACCAGGGGCGCACCCTCTCCGGTCAAGGCCGGGATCTCGGTCTTGCTCATCAGCATGTCCTGTTTTTGGGTGGGTTTGAGGCGCGCTAGGTCCGCGCCAGCTCCTGCCGGGCGTCGTTGAACACCTCGGCAATACTGCGCCAGGTGTTCTCGGCGTCGGGGTCGCTCCCCTTTGCCGCCACCCGCGCACTGGGCAGCATCGGGAAGGTCACCAGCGACACCTCCCACAGCTCCAGTTCCGTCAGGACCCGCTGGCCCTTGTCATTCTTCACGGCCCGTTTGGTGCGATAACCGATCGACAGGCCATCCATCGCACCCGCCCGGATCAGCTCGGCCGCTTCCCGGCCTTTCTGGGTGCTTTCCAGCAGGCGACCCTTGACCCACAGGCCCTTGTCGTCCTCGCGCACCTCGTCCCAGACACCTATGGGTTGCGCCGGGTCGTGCTGCCACAGCATCTTGACCCGCTGACCCGCCTTGGCGAGCCCCTCAAGCGAGGCGCTATAGGCCCCGCGCTGCACCATGTCGCTGCCCTGATCGACTTGCCCGAACAGGCTGGCATAGCCTTCGATCACCGCATCCTCGGTCACTGACAGGATGTCACCGAACCCTGCGAACTTATGCTCCAAATCCATGAACTTCTCCATGTAACCCACTGAACTTATGGCGTTACCACCAGGAATGACTGAAACGCCTGCGCCAGGATCACTGCGGCCACACCATAGACTGTCAGCCACAGCCGTTTCTCCAGCCGCTCCATCATCTCTTCGATCTGATCCAGCCGCCTGCACAGATGCGCGTGCTGGATCTCGGCCACCCGCTCATGCGCGGCCAGACGTAGCCCCGGCGCGCAGTCGAACGGCGGATACCCCTCAGCCATCGGCACGCTCCGGCAGACCCAGCAACCTGCGTTTTTCCACATCGCTCAGGAATTCCGCCCGGTTGACCCGCGCCCATTGCGCATCCCTCTCGGCAGACAGGGCCGTTACCTGATCCAGATCGGGCTTCAGGATCAGATCCTCGCCGGTAAAGCCCGTCAGCCACTCCGACACCGCCGCCGCCACCCGCGTCACCAGGGGCAGCACGGTCAGGCGGTAAAACGCCCGGTTGGCCTCCTGATAGTTTGAATAGGTCGCGTCGCCCTGTATGCCCAGCAGCATCGGCGGGACCCCAAAGGCCAGCGCGATCTCGCGGGCGGCGGCTTCCTTGGTCTTCTGAAACTCCATGTCCGAGGGGGAAAAGCCCATCGGCTTCCAATCCAGCCCCCCCTCCAGAACCATTGGACGGCCAGCATTGCGCGCCCCGCGATAGTTCTGCTCGATCTCGTCGGACAGGCGGCGGAACTGCTCCTCGGCCATCATTCCGTGCCCATCACCGCCCTTCCACACCAGCGCCCCCGAGGGCCGCGCGGCATTGTCCAGCAGCGATTTCGACCACCGCGAGGCGCTGTTATGCACATCAATCGCCGTCGCCGCCGCCTGCATCGGTGAGAACCCATAATGATCATCCTGCGGGTGGAACGTCTTGATATGACAGATGGCCTCGGCCGCGAACCGGTGCGTCTTGCCACCGACACTGTAATCATAGGCCTTGGGCCACCCATCCGCCCCCGGCACCACGCTCATCCGGTCCGAGCGCAGAACATGCAGTTCAACCGGCAGCCCGTCCTCGGCCTGCACCGCCTCGACATAAGCATTGCCCGACAGCAGCAGCTGCCCGAACAGGGCCTCCAGCATCTCTGCCCGCCCCTGCGCCGCATTCGGGCGTCGCAACAGGGCCAGAATCGGGTGCGCATCGAAACGCTGCCCCTGACCCTGCAATATCAAGGGCAGAGCCGCCGCCGATTCAGCAATCAGCTTGACCGACCGAAACCCCACTGGATTGCCCGAAAACCCCGTCCGCGTCAGAGACACCGTGTCCCGCGGGCTCCACGCCACGCGCCCGCCGGTCTGCCACGCCACCACAGGCCCCGTCGCGCTCGCCTTCGCCTCGGGCGCGCTGCCGGCCGATCCACGACGCAAGAAATCGAATACCATCTGTGCTCCTTTCTGCCGCCGCTCTGCCCGGCTTGTTGAAAGGAGTTATGACGGAAAGACGTTTAAGCCTTGGGAATGGGGCGTACGGGGGGTGGGCAACGGCTTAGCTCTTTAACCGATTGCACCGGAACCGCCGCTTAATAACAGTATTTGCGATTAACGAAGTTGCAGCTACACGGGCTGCCGTTAAATCAACTCTGAAAGACACTGACTGGCTTGATCAAAGTTGCCAAATAGTCCCGAGTTGCGCCATCCCAATCGTCTGGATTTTCATCGTGCGCAATCTGCGCGTGAAGTTCGATGAGCTTCCAAACTTCTTCCTTGGATTCCGCCACCATGCTCGCTGGACAAGCTTCCATTCCCTCACAATCTCTACAGGCATACGAATAAGCGTCTGACATCTATCCTCTCCCCCAAGTCCAAACTGAAGTATAACCGATGTACGCAGATTCACCGAATCCGATTGCGAGAAAAGCTGTTGTCTCAGCGGTGAGATTACCTTTTGCCTCCCCCAAAAGAAGAAATTTGTATGATCGTTTGAACAACCTCTCACAAACTCCGCACCCTCGGCCTTCGAAACACCCCCGCAGGCCCCACAACTAACTCATGCAGCGCCCAGACCAGCGCATCCACCCGGTCGGGCGAGCCCTGCCCTTCGAACCCGCGCGCGGTCATCTGGCACATCTGCTCCTCCAGCGCGTCCAGCCCCGCCACATGGGCCACCCGCCCCTGTTCGTACAGCGCCGCCACGGGCTCGGCCCGCGCGACCTTGCCGCGCGACGCCCGTACCGCCCGATAAGGCACCAGAGGGTCCACCTGCCGCACCACCTCTTCAACCAGTTGCCCGCCCTGATTGACCTCGGCCACCAGCCGTTCGGCCCCGAACTCATCCATCGCGTCAATCGCCGCCTGCGCCCAGCCTGCCGGGCCCACGCCCTGCACCGTTCGGTCAGCCAGCACATAGGCGCGCCACGCCTCAGGCGGCCCCTGTACCTGCGCCCCAACCACCACGATCCCGCAGGCATCCGCGCCTGACCCAGACGTCACCGCCGGGTCCAGCGCCACCACGATGCGATCCAATTCGGGCACCTGCGCGCAGCGTGCCGCCTCCAGCATCGAACCCGTCCACAGCGCGCCTTCCGCATCCGACAACAGCACCCCGTCCAGCTCCTGCCGCCCCAGCCGCGTGCCTGCATAGCGCGCGCGCACTTCCTCCAGAAAAGACGCCGCCAGATTGGCCCGGTTCGCTTCGGTCGGCGCATGGGTCTGCACGGTGGACGGCGACGCCAGCAACTCCTTCAGAACCTTCACATTTCGCGGCGTCGTGGTCACGCAGACCCGGGGCCTCTCGCCCAAACGCAGCGCAAATTGCAGCATGTCCCAGGTCTCGCCCGCTTTCTTCCACTTGGCCAGCTCATCCACCCAGGCCGCATCGAACTGCGGCCCGCGCAGCCCTTCGGGATCATGTGCCGAAAACGCCTGAGCCTCGGCCCCGTTGGGCCAGATCAGCTTGCGCTCGGATGCCTTCCACACGGGTCGCCGATCCGGGGGCGAGCATTGCAATATCCCGCTGTCGCCAAAGATCATCACGTCGCGCACCTGATCGAATGTTTCACCCACCAGCGCCACGCGGCACGCCTCGCCCTTGTCCAGCGGTTTCGGCCCCTCGACCATCGACCTTACCCACTCGGCCCCGGCCCGCGTCTTGCCCGCACCGCGCCCGCCCATGATCACCCAGGACCGCCAGTCGCCCTCGGGCGGCAATTGATGTGGCAGCGCCCAGAATTCAAACAGGAAAGGGAGGGCACACAGCCCCCCCTCCCCGATCTCACTCAGAAATCTCTCCCGCACCGCAGCATCGGCGGAGGCGAGCCAACCTGCACCCGATCTCAAATCGGGCCCGCTCAAGGTCGAGTGCGTACCCTCCTTGGGCAATTCCGGCTTGTCTGTAATGTTGTTCGACAAAGCTTGTCTCCACTTTCTGGCAACTTCGGATCAGCCCCTCCAGCTGACCGAGTTGCTTGGCTGAACCAGCAAGATCTGCATCCTCCCCGGCACCGATCTGTTTGCGCAGGTCTTCTGCCGCTTGCCGCAGATCGCGAATGGACCTTTCCAGGGACTGCAACAGTTCAGCCGTCTGGGAAATCCGCTCTTCCGGGGTAATCAAAGTCATGTTTGCCTGTGACCTCATGCGTGAGTGTTCTCCGCACGAGAGAAACGAAAAAACGGCCACCGGGTCACCCCGAGGCCGTTCGCCCACTTCTTCTAGCATGGCACAACCTATACGGGATAAGGCGCGCAAAGTCAAGGGTTTACGCAACAGTCGCGCAACAGGGATCGTACGGTGCAGGTTAACGGACAGTGAATTTCCGGCTGTGGTAACCCTCGGCCTAAACGCCGCCCGGGCCCTTTTTCCTCCCTAGCCCTGACCGCCTCACCGACCAGAGGGGTTAATACAGGGTTACCCCTGTGCCGCTTTCAGCGTGTACAAATTGCACAACCCCGCGCGGACGCGTGTACAAACCTGACATTTTCCGAAATCGCGCTCAAAATCGCCCGCATCACCCGATTTCGGCGCCGCAGGGTCTGGCGCGCTGCGAAACCAGTCCTTGACATTTCCCCCCGAAACCCTCATGTGCCCCTCATCACGGCGCCACCGCGTGAGCATCGTCGGGCTTCAGGCCCCACAGCGCCAACACATAACTCCCGGTTCCCCTTCACGCAGGGTTCTTTACGCGATGGCCGGATGGCGCTGGATTCGCTCGCGCATCCCGAGGTCTCGCTCAACCCTGCCGGTCACATGAACGTGGCCAGTCATCACCTGCTCGCGGGATTTAACCTGCGGGCCGCAAAGGATAATTTTTTGTTCGACTTCGACATGCTCGGCCTCGCGCCGACACTGAACGACGCGTTGAAACGCGCCAATTTCACACAACCTACCCCGATTCAGAACCAGGCCATTCCGCTGGCCCTGAACGGGCATGACATCCTCGGGCTGGCCCAAACCGGCACCGGCAAGACACTGGCCTTTGGCCTGCCCCTGATCGACCACCTGCTGGCGCAGCCCGGCAAGCCCGATCCCAAAACAGCCAAATCGCTGATCCTCGCCCCTACACGCGAGTTGGTGAACCAGATCGCCGACAGTTTGCGCACCCTCACCAAAGGAACAAAGCTGCGGGTCGCCACAGTTGTTGGTGGCCAGTCGATCAACAAACAAGTGATGTTCCTTGCCCGCGGCACCGATATTTTGGTCGCCACCCCGGGGCGCCTGATTGACCTGATGGAACGCGGCGCTGTTGACCTTGGTTCGGTGCGCCATCTGGTATTGGACGAAGCAGATCAGATGCTTGACCTGGGCTTCATTCACGCTCTGCGTCGCATCGCGCCTGCACTGGGAACACCCCGCCAGACCATGCTGTTCTCGGCCACAATGCCAAAACAGATGGAGGAGCTCAGCCGTGCCTATCTGAACAATCCACAGCGGGTGCAGGTTTCACCCCCGGGCAAGGCGGCGGACAAGATCACTCAGTCCCTTCATTTTGTTCCAAAAGCCGAAAAACCCTCTAAACTTCGCCAAATCCTGTCTCAGGACGCGGATGCACTGACGCTGGTCTTCACCCGCACAAAACACGGCGCTGAACGGCTGATGAAAGGGCTGGTCGCCGATGGCTTCAACGCAGCATCAATTCACGGGAACAAAAGCCAGGGCCAGCGTGACCGGGCCATTAATGCCTTCCGCGCTGGAGAGGTGAACATACTGGTGGCCACCGACGTTGCCGCGCGTGGCATCGACATCCCCGGTGTCGCCTATGTCATCAACTTCGACCTACCCGACGTACCCGACAATTACGTCCACCGTATCGGGCGCACCGCCCGTGCCGGGCGCGAGGGGGAAGCGATCGCTTTCTGTGCACCGGAAGAAGTTGACCTGCTGCGTCAGATCCAGAAGCTGATGAAAATTGAAATCCCTATCACAAGCGGCACCATGCCGGAAGGGGTCGAGGTTCAGCAACCTGCACGTCGTCAAAACAACCGCCGTCGCGGGTTCAAGCCCAAACCAGCCAACGGGGATGGGAAACCTTCCAGCAGCAGACGGCGCCGTCCCAACAAAAGACGTTCAGCCGCCTAAGGGCTGAAGAGGCTGCCAAAGAAAACGCCGACGCCAGTTGCTATACCGGCGTCGGCGTTTTCGTTGGCAAATCCAGCAACCCGCCGGGCTTAATTCCCCGAGCTTTGCTGTTCCTCAATTTCGCGCCATTTGGCAACGTTGCGATTATGCTCCTGCAGGGTTTCTGCAAACGCATGACCGCCCGAGCCGTCGGCGACGAAGAACACATAGTTGGTGTCATCCGGCGCAACCGCAGCTTCAAGGCTCGCCAGACCCGGATTTGCAATCGGCGTCGGGGGCAGCCCGTCAATCTGATAGGTGTTCCACGGTGTCGGACGGTTCAGTTCGCTGCGCCGCAACCCGCGACCCAATGTGCCCTGCCCCTTTGTCACGCCATAGATGACGGTCGGATCTGTTTGCAGCCGCATTCCCTGTTTCAGGCGGTTCACGAACACACTGGCGACCTGGCCGCGTTCCTCCGGAACACCGGTTTCCTTTTCGATGATAGACGCAAGGATCAGCATCTCTTCCGGAGTGTCCAGCGGCAACCCGCCTTGGCGGCTTTCCCAAACCGCGTTGATCCGCAGTTGTTGCTTGTCCTGCATGGCCTGCAAAATCGCATTGCGATCCTGTCCGGCCACAACATCGTAACTGTCCGGGGCCAACATGCCCTCAGCCGGGATCTCAGTCACTTCACCTGACAGCGCTTCGAATGATTTCAGAGCTTCAACCACTTGCCATGAGGTCACACCTTCGGCCAGCGACACGCGATAGCGCGTGTCAGCCTCGTTGCGCTTCTCGGTATAGGCATCAGGCGTTTCTTCCTCTGCCGCATCAAATGAAGCAATCTCGACGAAATCCAATGTTGCCGGGTCCAGTTCACGCACGCGGGTTTGGGTGCGTGTCACACCGATACGGTATTCGATTTCCGACCCACAAGTGCTGGCGCCGCTGCTGGTGATCTCTTCGATGATCTGCGCCATCGACGCGCCTTCGCGCACCAGAAAGCTGCCCGCTTTCAACCGCTGCGCCTGATCGGTATAGTCAGCGGCCATCCGAAACAGAATTGAACTGCGAATGGCGCCCTGATCTTCCAGATCGCGACTAACACGTGTCATATTCGAACCGCTTTTGACCTGAAGGCAAATCGCAGTTTCAAGCGGGCCTTCGGCCTTGTACTGCGACTGTCCCCACAGGATCAGACCGCCCACCAGAAACAGGCCGACCACCAGGATGGTCAGCGCATTCGAAGCGATGGCCCGCCACATTTAACTGACCTTTCCGAAGATCACGCTGGCATTGGTTCCGCCAAACCCGAACGAGTTCGACAACGCCACGTTAATCTCACGCTCGCGCTTGGCGTTGGGGGCAAGATCAATCGGAGTTTCAACTGCCGGGTTGTCCAGGTTGATTGTTGGCGGTGCGACCTGATCGCGGATCGCCAGGATTGAGAATATCGCCTCAATCGCACCCGCAGCACCCAGCAAGTGACCGGTTGCCGACTTGGTCGAGCTCATCGTCGCATTCCCGGCATGCTCGCCCAACAGGCGCTCGACAGCACCCAGTTCGATCGTGTCCGCCATGGTCGAGGTGCCATGCGCGTTGATGTAATCCAGGTCTTTCGGCTCCAGCCCGGCGCTGCGCAACGCCGCTCTCATGGAGCGTTCGGCCCCGTCGCCATCCTCGGACGGGGCGGTGATGTGATAGGCGTCGCCCGACATACCATAGCCCAGAACTTCGGCGTATATCTTGGCACCACGCGCCTTGGCGTGCTCGTAATCTTCCAGAACCACGATGCCAGCGCCCTCTCCCATAACGAAACCGTCACGGTCCACGTCATAGGGTCGGCTGGCAGCCTTGGGATTATCTGCATATTTGGTCGACAGCGCCTTACATGCGTTGAACCCGGCAATACCGATCTCGCAGATGCAGCCCTCGCCACCACCTGCCACCATGACATCCGCGTCACCCGCCCGGATGATGCGGCTGGCGTCGCCGATTGCGTGCGCCCCGGTTGAACACGCGGTCACGACCGAGTGGTTCGGCCCTTTGAACCCGTGACGGATTGATACCTGACCCGAGGCCAGGTTGATCAGTGCGCCCGGAATAAAGAACGGAGATACCCGACGCGGACCCTTGTCGCGGATCAGGTTCGCGGTATTGGCAATCGATCCCAGACCACCAATGCCCGAGCCGATCAGAACACCAGTACGCAGGCGCGATTCTTCGTCTTCCGGCAGCCAGCCTGCATCCTTACAGGCCATTTCGGCGGCTGCGATGGAATACAGAATAAAGTCTTCGATCTTGCGCTGCTCTTTCAGCGGCATCCAGTCATCGGGATTGAAGGTCCCGTTGGTTCCGTCGCCGCGCGGCACCTCGCAGGCGTAGGTCGTTGTGACCCCGCTTGCCTCTGCATCGAAATGCGTGATTGGGCCTGCGCCGGACTCTCCGTCCAGCAGCCGCGACCAGGTTTCCTCGACCCCGCTGGCCAAAGGAGTGACCAATCCAAGACCGGTTACAACGACTCTGCGCATGAAGTGCCTCTTGCCTGCTTCCTGTTATGAGAACCGCTCATACCCCGGCCCGGGGTGCGGGGGCAAGAGCAACGGTTCTTTCCGCCCCGGCGTTCTGCCGCCGAATGCCCAAGGAAACCGGAAATTCGGCGCTTGTCAAAACCGCCCTTTCGCGCGTTCAGCCGAAAGGGCGGAGTTGCTTACTGAAACTGTGCGACCGGCTCGTGGGCCGATTTGGCAGTTTCAAGTGCTTTGGCCAAGTCCAGTGTCTTGCGAAACAGCGCACGCCCGACAATCGCGCCCGAGATATTGGGGATGTATGCCAGCCGCGAGATATCGTCTGCTGTGCGCACGACGCCGCTGGCAATCACCGGGGTACGCGAATGGTTTGCCAGTCGCGAGATCAGACCAAGCTGTGCCTCGACATCTTCCATGTCACTGTCGATATCCGTCACCACGATGGCGGCAAACGGCGCATCGCCGAACGCATCAATAAAGGCTTCGGGCGTGAATGCACTTTGGCTGCGCCAGCCGTCAGTCATAACAAGGCCTTGCCAGACATCAACCGACAGCACGATCTGATCCGGGTAAAGCTTGGCCAGTTCCTTGACCAGGTTCGGTTCGCGCGCGGCCAGCGTGCCAACCACAACGCGGCCCGCGCCCTTGTCGATCCAGCGCTCAATCTGTTCGCGCGTGCGCATGCCACCCGCCAGCTGCACCGGAATCTCGGCCTTGCGAATGATATCTCCGACCAGCTGCGCGTTGGTATCCTTGCCCTCGATCGCGTCGAAATCCGTCAGGTGCATCCATTCGGCACCCGCCTCTGCCCAGCTCCGTGCGGTTTCTACCGGATTCACGTGCCAGATCATCGCTTCTTCCAGACGACCCTTGTCCAGCGAGACACACCGGCCGTTCTGCAGTTCCATCGTGGGGTAAATCCTCATGAGCTCGGTCCTCCGCTCAATCGTTTTGAAATCCCCGGCACCATACAACTGGAATGCCCGCCCGAAATCTCCGGGATCGGCACAGTTTGGCCATTTTGCGGCATACTGATTAAGTGGCGAACTTACGCGCGGGCTGGCGGTCCGTTGCGTCGTAACAAGTGTACCGGGGTTTCATTATACACCCCTTCCCGCATCAAAACATAGCCAAGCTTTTTGGCGAGTTTCTGCGAGGATGTATTTGAAGCGTTTATCATCGCGACCAACGGTCCGGGAATCACCCGGTCAAACCAGTCATGCGCAGCCTTGGCGGCCTCGTATCCCAATCCCTGCCCCTGTGCTTCGGGGACCAGAACCCACCCTGCCTCGGGGAAGCCGTCGAAATCGTCGCCCATGCATCGGTTGCTATAGAAGAATCCGGCTTGCCCGATCAGCTTGCGATTCGATTGCTGCATTACGCCCCACTGACCAAAACCAGCCATCTGCCAATGCCCCGCATTACGCAAGAACGAGTCCCACGCTTCGCCACGCGATCGGGGAGAACCGCCGATATGCCGCACGACGCAAGGGTTACGCCAGATTTCCGCGAACCGGTCAAAGTCCTCTGGGCGCATAGCGCACAGCGTCAAACGCGCGGTATTTATCATCGGAGTGGATCTTATCATACCCTGTCCACTTTGAGTTTTGCCTCAGTGGAAACAGTGCGCAGGCCACAATAGCCACGCAAGCCCGAAATTCGGGCAGGCATAAAAAAACGGCGCCCCCGTTGCCCGGAAGCGCCGATTTTAATCAGAAAGAAACGCTTAGGACGCTTCGCTGATGAACTTGACGGCGTCGCCAAAGGTCTGGATGGTCTCGGCTGCGTCATCGGGGATCTCGATGCCGAACTCTTCTTCGAAGGCCATGACCAGCTCAACAGTGTCCAGGCTGTCTGCGCCCAGATCGTCGATGAAGGACGCGTTTTCCACGACTTTATCTTCTTCAACACCCAGGTGCTCAACAACGATCTTCTTAACGCGATCTGCGACGTCGCTCATGTCAATTCCTCATTCCTTTACAGGGCGGTCCGCCCGATTCTGCCCTTGCCCGCACGGGTTGGCTTTGGTTTGCCCGTTTTGGGCGGTTTCGGTCCCGGCGAACCGGGAAATAGAAGGCCGACCTGAACGACCGGCCCCGCATAGATGCGCCGCCTATAGCATAGTCGACGCAAGAGGCAAACGCTTTCGCACTCGCCCCTGTCGCGCTCACAACATGGCCATACCACCGTTCACATGCAAGGTGCTTCCGGTAACATAGCCCGCTTCGGGGCTGGAAAGATACAGAACGGCAGCTGCAATTTCCTCGGGATCGCCCATGCGACCGGCCGGAACCTTGAGCAACAGACCCTTTTTCTGTTCCTCGGTCAGTTTCTCGGTCATGGCCGTCGTGATAAATCCAGGTGCCACGGAATTCACAGTAATTCCGCGTGTCGCAACTTCGTGGGCCAAAGCCTTGGAAAACCCGATCATACCGGCCTTGGACGCGGCATAGTTCGCCTGCCCCGGATTGCCGATTGCGGCCACCACGGACGAGATATTGACGATACGGCCCCAGCGCGCCTTCATCATGCCCCGGATCACCCCTTTGCACAGTTTCATGGTCGAGGTCATGTTCACGTCAATGACGCTTTGCCATTCTTCATCAGACATGCGCATGAACAGATTGTCGCGCGTGATTCCGGCGTTGTTTACAAGAATGTCTACCGATCCCATCGCCTCGGCCGCTTGCTTTGGCAACGCTTCAACGGCTTCCGGATCACTTAAGTTGCAAGGCAGAACATGTGCGCGTTCGCCCAGTTCGTCGGCCAGAGCCTGCAGCGGTTCAACGCGTGTACCGGACAATCCAACCGTTGCACCGGCGCCATGCAACGCACGTGCAATGTCGCCTCCGATACCGCCCGAAGCACCGGTGATCAGCGCATTCTTACCTGTTAAATCAAACATTCGGTTTCCCTCTTGTTGCGTCGGCTACAACGCAAATTCTGCTTACGATTCGGCCTGAATGGCCTTTTGAACATCTTCCGGTGTGCCCACAGCCTTACCCGCGATTTCGCGATCGATCTTGCGGATCATACCGGACAGCGCTTTGCCAGCGCCGATTTCCCATGTTTCGGTCACGCCTTGTGCCGCCATATATTGCACGCTTTCCCGCCAGCGAACCGAACCCGTCACCTGCTCGACCAGCAATTGACGGATCAGATCCGGATCGCTGACAGCCTCGGCGCGCACATTAGCCACCAAAGGTATGACAGGGGCCTTAATTTCGACGGCAGCAAGCGCTTCTGCCATTACATCTGCAGCAGGTTTCATCAGCGCGCAGTGAAATGGAGCACTTACAGGCAACATAACAGCACGTTTTGCGCCTTTTTCCTTGGCGATCTCGGCTGCGCGCTCGACAGCCGCTTTTGAACCCGACACGACGACCTGCGTGGGATCGTTGTCATTTGCGGCCTGACAGACCTCGCCCTGTGCGGCTTCTTCCGCCACAGCGCGCACGGCCTCCAGATCCAGCCCCAAAATGGCGGCCATGGCCCCCTCGCCCACGGGTACGGCGCTTTGCATGGCCTGACCACGGGTGCGCAACAGACGCGCTGTATCTGCAACAGACAAGGTACCCGCCGCGGCCAGGGCCGAGTATTCACCCAGCGAATGCCCCGCCACAAAAGCCGCCTTGCTGACTGATACGCCTTCGGCTTCCAAAGCGCGCATGGCTGCCATCGATGTTGCCATCAACGCGGGTTGGGCATTCTGGGTCAGTGTAAGGTCAGCAATATCGCCGTCCCAGATCAGGCTGCTCAACTTCTCGCCCAACGCGTCGTCCACCTCATCGAAGATGGCCTGAGCTGCCGGGTAGGCCTCAGCCAAAGCTTTGCCCATACCTATGGTCTGGGCGCCTTGCCCCGGGAAAACGAACGCGAGTGTCATTGCAACCTCATGGATGGTGTCAGGTTGCGGCGGGGTGTAAACTGACTGACCGTCTGGCACAAGTATTGCCTGCTTTCTACATTCTGGCACCTTTTGTGTGCACCCGCGCTCACTTGTGTCTGTTTCATCCGGCTTTACCTTGGGCACACCCTAGAATCCCGGAGCGCCCGACATATGCAATCGACCAATTCCTTTTCAAGCTACGGCAGCATCGCAAAGACGTTTCATTGGCTGACCGCGTTGCTGATCTTCACAGCTTTGCCCCTCGGCTGGGTCGCAGACAATCTGGCGCATGCGGTATTACACTCGGCGACTGCCCCTACCGAGGTGGAAATTGCCCGCGCCGCGCGCGTGTTCTCGTTGCACAAGACCGTCGGGGTCACCGTGTTCTTCGTGGCATTGGCCCGCATTCTCTGGGCGCTCACCCAAACCAAGCCCGGCCTTCTGAATGCTGACAACAAGCCCGAAGCCTTCGCCGCTGAAACCGTCCACTGGCTGCTTTACGGTTCGCTGGTCCTTGTACCGCTGACTGGTTGGATTCACCACGCCGCGACCGAAGGCTTTGCCCCAATCCTTTTGCCCTTCGGCCAAAACCTGCCTTTTGTACCGAAATCCACCGCCGTGGCCGAGGTTACAGGGGTTCTGCACTGGCTATTCATGTGGGTTCTGGTTGTTTCCCTTGTCCTGCATGTCGCAGGTGCGCTGAAACATCACGTCATCGACAAGGACAGCACATTGCGCCGGATGTTACCGGGCCTGTCTGATGTGCCGGAACCACCACATCAAACCCATTCACTGATTCCAGCCGTCGCGGCACTGGCGGTCTGGGGCGTCGTCGTCACCGGTGGCTGGGCAACTGGAAAGCTTGCCCAAAACGTTGAAGAAACCCCGGATGTCCAACTGGCCGAGGTTCAATCTGAATGGCAGGTTCAGAACGGCACGCTGTCGATTACCATTTCGCAACTGAACAGCCCCGTTACGGGTACGTTTTCCGACTGGACGGCAGCAATTGCCTTTGACGAGCCCACAGACCCGGGATTGGCGGGATCTGTAGATGTCACGATAGCCATTGGCTCGCTTAGTCTTGGAACCGTAACCGATCAGGCCATGGGGCCGGATTTCTTCGATAACGCCCGGTTCCCAACTGCCCAGTTCAAAGCCGACCTTTATAAAACAGAAAATGGGTACGAGGCGCGCGGCCCGCTTACAATTCGCGACAAGTCGATCGACGTCGTTTTGCCCTTCTCGCTGGATCTTCAGGGCGACACAGCCACAATGGCGGGCACGACCGAGCTTAACCGGCTGGCGTTTGATGTAGGCACATCGCAGCCTACCGAAGACTCGCTGGGCTTTACCGTCGCAGTATCCGTAGAACTCACTGCGGCACGCGGTCAGTAAGGCAAAAAAAACGCCGGTGATTTGATCACCGGCGTTTTTCTGTTCGTGATTCCGCGACTACTCGGCTTTTTGTGCCTCGACCGAAATCTGGATCTGCACTTCGTCGCTGACAAACGGTGCAAACTGACCCAGGTCGAATTCGCTACGGACCAGCGTTGTTGTGGCATTGAAACCCGCCCAGGGCTGATTTGCCATCGGGTGAGTGTCGGCCTTGTTGAGCTTTGCGTCCAGAACAACCGATTTGGTCACACCGTTCATCGTCAGATCGCCGGTGATGTTCGCGGTGTTGTCACCGGTCACTTCGATTCCTGTAGATGTAAAGGTGATCAAATCTCCTTCGGCCGCGCCAAAGAAATCCTCGGTCATGAAGTGATCTTCACGGGGCTTCCAGCCGGTAAACATCTCCAACACGGGCATCGAAACGTTCACGCTCGAAGCGGCGGGGTTTTCCTGGTCAAACATGATCTCGCCTTCAAAGCCGGAAAACATGCCAGTCGTGGTTGAAAACCCAAGGTGGTCATAGCTGAAAATGACTTGGCTGTGGCTGGGATCCAACACGTATTTCTCGGCGCTGGCGAATGCCGTTGTCGCTGATACGGCCAATGCAGCAGCAAGAAGGGTGGATTTCATATCAATCTCCGCGGTTTTGTGAATGCAGTCCGTCAGGACTGCTTGAATGCAAAATGTGCCACCCAAGGGCAGCACACAACCTTTTTTGATTCACAACTTCTGTTCTTTTTTGAACAGAATAAAACTCAGCCGAAAATTGTTACGCTTTTGCTAAGCTGACCTTTCAGCGCCCGGCTGACATCCGCCGATTCAAGTGGCAGCTTCATCAAAAGACTTCCGTCCACGTCAAACAGATGAACTTCATTCTCTTCGAAACGTGCCCCACCCAGCGAGTCATAGCTGCGGCGCAGGACAGTCTGAGGGCGTCCGTCTTCGTTTTTCTGCAACACCCGAACTTCGCGGCGGATCGGGTCGAAATAGGCGTCAGGGCGCGGGTCAAGAACCTCGATTGTCAGCAGGGCGACACCAACGACCAGAAACAGCATGGATGCCGCCATCTTGATCGGCCAAACATCTGCGCCGACCACCGATCCGGGCATCAACCACATTGAGAACGCAGAAACGATCAAAAACGCCCCGACCATCCGCGCCAGGATCAGGCGGGCCTTCCAGTTAGGTGCAAACGTGATCATTACCGGCACTGAATTCTCAAATCGCGAGCCGGCAACGTTTTCCTGATATGCGTTTGTGTTAGTAGCGGTCATAACACGTCACCCTTTTAAGGTTACTTTCGAAATTCTGTTGATCCGGTTGATGTCCGGTATGCAAAACAACTTTGAGCCGAAAAGCGTCAGCAATTGGGCGGCCCAAAGGAATTTGGGCGGCGTCTCAGAGGCATATGTGGCAGGGCTTGCCCTTGTGGCTCAGACGTGTATATGGGGCCATCCTTCGCAGTCGTATGAATCGCGCAGCCTCTCGTGGCAGGGTCGCGAAGGAACGTTTGGCCCCGCCTATGAAATGCGCCTTGATATAAACAGGAGTGCACATGCCACTGTATGAGCATGTAATGATCGCGCGTCAGGATCTGTCCAACGCGCAGGCGGAAAGCCTCGTCGAACATTTCGGCACCGTTCTGGCTGACAACGGCGGCAAGCTGGTTGATAGCGAGTACTGGGGCGTCAAGACGATGGCCTACAAGATCAACAAAAACCGCAAGGGCCATTATGCCTTTCTGAAAACCGATGCCCCCTCGGGCGCGGTGCAGGAAATGGAGCGCCTGATGCGCCTGCATGAAGACGTCATGCGCGTTCTGACCATCAAGGTCGACGGCCACGAAGATGGTCCGTCGGTTCAGATGCAGAAGCGTGACGAACGTGGCGATCGCCGCGAGCGCCGTTGATCAACGCCTGAGAAAAGGACACTAAACCATGGCCGCAAAACCATTTTTCCGCCGCCGCAAGGTCTGCCCGTTCTCGGGTGAGAATGCGCCGAAAATCGACTACAAAGACACCCGTCTGCTGCAGCGCTACATCTCTGAGCGTGGCAAGATTGTGCCTTCGCGCATCACCGCCGTTTCGGCGAAAAAGCAGCGTGAACTGGCCCGTGCTATCAAGCGCGCCCGCTTCCTCGCCCTGCTGCCCTACGCTGTAAAGTAAGGAGAGACTGACATGCAAGTTATCCTGCTGGAACGCGTTGCGAAACTGGGTCAGATGGGCGACGTCGTTGACGTCAAGCCCGGCTACGCCCGCAACTTCCTGCTGCCCCAAGGCAAAGCCCTGAGCGCGTCCGACGCCAACATCGCGTCGTTCGAAGCCCAGAAAGCGCAGCTTGAGGCCCGCAACCTGGAAACCAAGAAAGAAGCTGAAGCACTGGCTGAAAAGCTGGACGGTCAGCAGTTCATCGTGATTCGCTCGGCATCGGATGCCGGCGCTCTGTACGGTTCGGTCACCCCGCGTGACGCCGCTGACGCCGCAACCGAAGCAGGTTTCACCGTCGACAAGAAACAGATTGTCCTGATCGCCCCGATCAAGGAACTGGGTCTGCACACTGTCGCAGTGAAACTGCACCCCGAGGTTGAAGTCGAAATCAAAATGAACGTGGCCCGTTCGGCAGAAGAAGCCGAACTGCAGGCTTCGGGCAAATCGATTCAGGAACTGGCTGCTGAAGAAGAAGCCGCTGCTGAATTCGAAATCGCCGAACTGTTCGACGACATCGGCTCGGCCGCTTCGGATGATGATGACATGGTTGCCGACGCGGCACCGGTTGCGGAAGACGAAGCCAAAGCCTGATCCGGCTGCTTGTGAGCATCCTAAAGGCCGCGCCAAAGCGCGGCCTTTTCTTTTTTCCCTTTGTGTTCACGTGTCGTACCGGCAAGTTTCAGCCCATTTCCCCGTGTACGCTTGAAGGCTCATTGTCGTTCCGTATCATTGCCGCCGAAATCCAGAGGACCGAAAAATGCTTGTTTATCTGCGCCAAAGTTTCCTGGCACTGTTTCTATTTGTGTCGTTGGTTGCCTGCGGGGCAGACCAGGTCTCCAAGGCGGGTACGCCACATTTTGACCCGCCGCTCCACCCGAATGAAACGCCCGAGCTGAGAGCTTCGATCAACAGATGGGCGGACCATTACGAGATTCCGCGGGAACTGGTTCACAAGCTGGCCATTCGCGAAAGCACACACCGACCATGGGCCGTCAACCGGCCCTATTACGGCCTTCTACAGATCCTGCCAGCCACGGCGCGCTCGATGGGATACACCGGCAAAGCCGAAGGTTTGCTGGACGCCGACACCAACCTTGAGTTTGCCGGGAAGTACTTGCACGGGGCGTGGATGCTTTCAGATGGGGACCAACGCAGGGCAATTTTTCTGTACGCCAAAGGTTTTTATCCCGAAGCTAAAGCCCGAGGAATGCTGGTCGAAACCGGGTTGAGACCTGCACCCTGACGGTCATTCGCGTCAGAAATCGACCAAAATCAGCACTTGAGAGTGAATAGTGACAAAAATGCTCTATTGGTTGTCGCAATATCCTGTATTGCACAGACAATTAAGACCTCTCCTTGTCATGTTTAGAAAAGTATGGTGTTCTGACTTGGTGAGGTAAACGGGTTCCACTCTGTGTAATACGCATGCTCGACGACACCATCGGGCGGCAAGATGGGCCACAGCTGGTAGGCGCCACATGGAAATTGTCGATCTGAGCACTCTGCCGGATTCTGAAGTTCGATATACCGAATTTCTAAGGCAAATCTGTGAGAAGCATGACATGGATCATGCTGCCTACGCTGGCATGAATCCGGCGGCAGGAACTGTGGCTGGCTTTGTCACCTATGACGACGCCTGGACTGAGCACTACCAGAAACAGGGTCTGATCATGATCGATCCGACCATCCACATGGCCCGCCGCAGTATCGCGCCGGTGGATTGGAGCCGTCTCGAAAGAAGCCCAGATTTTCAACGCGTTTTCCGGTATGCTCACGATTTTGGCTTGCCCAGTCAGGGTGTTACGATCCCGGTACGTGGCCCCTACGGTGATATTGGCCTGCTGAGCGCAACCCGAAATTGCAGCAAGGAAGAGTGGCGTAAGCTTTACACGAACTTTATCGGCGATTTGCAGGCCATGGCCGTGCACATCCACGACAACGTCGTGTCCTCGGATCAGCTGACCGGCGCACTATATCATCCGACATTGTCCTCTCGCGAAGCGGAAATCCTGCAATGGGTCGCTGCAGGTAAGTCGCAGCAGGATATCGGCGATATTTTGTCGATTTCGCACCGAACCGTAGAAGTACACTTGCGTTCGAGCCGGGAAAAGCTTAGTGCGCTGACCACCCCTCAGGCCGTAGGGCGGGCGATAGCGATCGGGCTTATTACCCCGGGATAAACAAAAAAATCCCCAAATTCCGCCAAAATACGGGAATCCCCCAATAGAAAAATCCTTCGAGAGCGGTAACGTCAATATTACCGAACAACCACTCGAAGGGGGAAGAAATGATCATCGTGGTAGATGGCCTGAACAGACATATGTTCAGCGAAGTTCTTGACGAAATGTTCGAGTTGAGAGCACGTGTTTTTGGCGGACGTCTTGGATGGGACGTAAAGATCGAAGACGGCAAGGAAATTGATGAATTCGATCATCTGGACCCGGCATATGTAATCGGACTCGACGACGGGGGGAATGTCGTCGCAGCCGTGCGTGCCCTTCAGACCACAGGACCTCATATGTTGTCGGATGTGTTTTCGGCAATCCTTTGCGGGGAAGCACCACTTCGCAGCGCAACCATGTGGGAATCGACACGCTTCTGTGTGGACACGCAGCGTCTTACACGCGGCAAGGAAAAGAATTCTGTCTCTTATGCCACCTGCGAGCTGATGATCGGCTCTCTGGAATATGCCAAGAACGCAGGCATTCAGGATATCATCACCGTAATCGATCCGGTTATGGACCGGGTCCTGAAACGGTCGAATTGCGCGCCATATGACTATGTCGGCGAAACGGTTCCCATGGGGAAAGTTTCGGCACTGGCCGCGCTGTTGGATTGTACCGATGAACGCATCTCGGGCCTGCGTGAGTTTGCAGGCATCCATGAGAACGTCTTTATGGATGACGAAGAGGCACTGGCACTGTTTGCAGCCAAGAAGGCAGAAACCCAGAGCCCGGCCAATCAGGATCACAAGCCACTGACTGATCTTGAGAAGTATTTTGTGGAACAGATGAGCGCCGCAAGAAACGAAGCTGAACGCCAAGACGTTCTGAAGCTGATCGAAGCGCTCTCGGATACGTTCACACCAGAGCAGAAGATCGCTCTGCTAGATACCCCCCGTGCTTTTGCTCATGAGGCCTGACCCCCTCACCTCATAGACACAAAAGCCACCCATGCGGAGCCGTCTGATCTCAGGCGGCTCCGTTTTTTTGCCCTCTCTGAAAAAAGAGGGAAGGAAGAGGATTATTCCTCTTCCAGTGCCTCAATGGCTTTTTGCAGGTCGTCTTTGCTGACTTCCTTGTCGCTGACCTGCGCCAGCTCGAACACATAGTCGACAACCTTGTCTTCGAAGATCGGCGCGCGCAGTTGCTGCTGCATCTGAGCGTTCTGCTGCACGAACTCGAAGAACTGGCGTTCCTGACCCGGGTACTGACGCGCCTGGTTCATGATCGCTTGGGTCATCTCGGCGTCGGTGACTTCCACCTCTGCCTTCTGGCCCAGCTCGGCCAGCAGCAGACCCAGACGCACGCGGCGTTCGGCCAGCTTGTTGTGCTCATCGGTGGGTTCGATCTCATCGTGGTCATGACCGGTTACTTCAGGGTTTTCCTCGTGCCACAGCTGATGTGCAATCTGCTTGGCTTCGGCTTCGACCAGCGACGGCGGCAGGTCGAACGACACTTTTTCGTCCAGCACGTCCAGCAGGGCCCGCTTCATGACAGCGCGCGACGCGCCCGCATATTCTGCTTCCAGGCGTTCCGAAATCTGAGTTTTCAGAGCGGCCAGATCCTCGGCGCCGAACTTCATCGCCAGATCATCGTTGATCTCGGCTGCAACCGGCTCTTTCACTTCTTTGATCGTGCAGGTAAAGACCGCGTCTTTTCCGGCCAGGTGTTCGGCACCATATTCTTCCGGGAAGGTCACGTTGACGTCTTTTTCTTCCTCGGCCTTCACGCCGACCAGCTGGTCTTCAAAACCGGGGATGAAGCTGTTCGAGCCCAGAACCAGCGGGTAATCTTCGGCCGATCCACCTTCGAATTCTTCACCATCAACCTTGCCGACAAAATCGAACACGATCTGGTCGCCTTCCTTGGCTTTCGAACCCTTGCGGCGGGCTTTGAAGTCCTGAGCGGTTTCAGCCAGGTTGTTCAGCGCTTCCTCGACGGCGGCGTCATCCGCCTTGACGATCAGCTTG
Organism: Ruegeria sp. SATB027; assembly: GCF_059613825.1. Lineage (NCBI taxonomy): Bacteria > Pseudomonadati > Pseudomonadota > Alphaproteobacteria > Rhodobacterales > Roseobacteraceae > Ruegeria > Ruegeria sp. SATB027. The sequence goes on along the minus strand of NZ_JBXWTH010000047.1, from coordinate 91,694 downwards.
TCCAGCGCGACCGATTTCAGATCAACCTCAGGGATCGCGGGCAGCGCTTCGTAGGACATCGCGACCTCGATATCGTCGCCTTCTTTCCAGTCCTCGTTGGTCATCTTGACTTCGGGCTGCAGCGCGGGGCGGTCGCCGCTGTCTTCAAAATGCTTGTTCATCGCACCGTCGATGGATTCCTGCATCGCCTCACCCAGCAGGCGCTGGCCAAACTGCTTTTTCAGCAGCGCCATCGGCACCTTGCCTTTGCGGAAGCCTTTCATTTCGATTTCCGGCTGTGCTTCGGTCAGCTTTTCATTGACCTTGTCGTCCAGTTCGGCTGCGGTCACAACGATGTTGTAGCCGCGTTTCAGACCTTCGTTCAGCGTCTCGGTAACCTGCATTTTGGTAGTCCCCATAGGATTCGGGGCGCGCAAAACGGGCGCGCCGGGCAAATTTGACGCCTTCTATTTGCCCTGCCGCCAACGTGCAAGGGGCAAAGGCTGAATCAACCTGGTTTTGGCAAAAAAGAACGCCCCGAAAACCGGGGCGTTCGTGTTGGCTCGCTGGAAGGCAATTAAAACTTCCAGCGCGCGCCCAGTACCCAGGCTTCGTTGTTTTCGAACGACGTTCCGTCATCGAAATCGTGGTTGCGATACTTCAGGTAAACATCGGTATTGATCGCTTCGACCTTCTGCACGACAGCGATACCCCATGCCTTGGTGTCGGAACCGTTGGTTTCGAAATCCGCGCCGTCATAATAGTCGATGCCGACACCTGTCTTACCCCAGGATACCCAGTTCCCCTCGTACGAGACCTTGCCGTACCAGTAATTCGGGTCCGTCTGGCCAGCTCGGTCATCGTCACGCGTGCCGCCGGCAATCGTGAACCCCAGACCGCTGGGCAACAGCACCGAGGCCGAACCGAGTGTATCCTTGCGATCCCCTGAATTGTCATCCCGCTCCCGCACCGAATACGCGACAGCTGCCGCAAACTCTACACCGCCTGCAAAGGTGTTTTCATAGAACACGCCGACATCGTAGTAGTCATCATCGTCACTGCTGGACAGAATGTTCTGACCATATGCAAAAGCGGCCGAGAATCCGTTAACCGTTGGAGTGTCATACCGGACGCGCCCACGACGTGAGCCATCAAAGTTGCTGGAACTGTCACCAACCGTAATACCACTCAGCACACCGTTTGTGCCGCGATAGAAAAAGCCAGAGTTCTCATCGTTTGTGAACGAGTACAGCGCGGTGCCGACATAGGACAGGTCCACTTCTGCAGCACCATCTGCCGCCATGCTGCCCTGACCTGCCGAGAACTTGCCGTAGCTGCCCTTCAAGGCAAAATCCACAAACCGGATATCGTCGCGGGTCCAGCCGCTAAAGCTTGTACCGTTCTGGTTCCATTCAGTCGAGTTCGGCAAGCCCAACGCCGATTCCAAGCGGAAGGTAAACTCGTTCTGGCCAAATGACTGCATCAGACGCAGGCCGACCCGGCTGTTCGACAGATCGTTGTCGAGGACCCGGGTCTCGGTATCTTGGCCGTCATCAACCGAAATCAAGGCCGGGTTTAACTGCCCGTAAAGCAGCACATAGCCGCCGCTGTTATTTTCGTATTTCAGCTCTGCGGCTGCCGGAACAGCGACCGTGGCAGTCAGAAAGGCGGCAACCGATATCTTTTTGATATTTGGGGTCATTTCACTCACCATAGTTGGTTCGGGGTTCAGATACTGCCCATTTGTTTACTGAATCCGAGCATTCCAGTGGTCTGCGCCTTGTCTTACGCAAGAATTGTATTTTAGCAACAGAACATACTAATAATATTGACATTTTACATTATTTTTCATTAACTTACAAGATAAGGCTCCATCTCGTACTGGCAGCTTGCAAACGATTAGTGATGCCTGCCTATGCACCTGGCAAATATGCGGTATGCATCTGCGCACATCTTGACAGCGAAAACATGCCATTCTGACAGAGCCTGAGCTGCTTTCTGCCCAAAACAACTAGATATTCAGCTGTTTGAAAACATCGGGCAACTGCTCAGGCAGATCCTCGGCGATCAATCCCGGCCCGAAACGACGCGCGCATTCCACGTGCAGCCACGCTGCTGTCTCAGCCGCCGCCATCGCATCGAATCCCCGCGCCAATAGCCCGGCGATGTAACCGGCCAACACATCGCCTGACCCGGCGGTTGCAAGCCAAGGGGCCGCGCGACCATAGCATGCGGCATTGATCGAACATCGCCCGTCCGGCGCCGCTATGACAGTATCCGGCCCTTTGAACAACACGATGCATCCCGCGCGCGCCGCCGCCTCTCGCGTTGCGTCCACCTTGGAATAGGCGGGGCCTCTGACCGGCGTTTCGCTCAGCTTTTCAGCCAGATCGGGGAACAGCCGCGCAAACTCACCGCCATGCGGGGTCAGAACGCAGTGGTCATGCAACATTTCAAACAAGTTCCCGGGATCGCCCGCAAATGCCGTCAGCGCATCCGCATCCAGAACCGTCGCACGTTTCGCAATCAGGGCGACTGGCACCAGGTCCCGGGCTCGCTCCAACCCCAAACCGGGGCCCAGACAAAGGGCGTTCATCCGCACGTCCTGCAGTACGTCTGACAGCATTTGAGAACCATCAACGCACTGTAGCATGAGGGCGGTGATCCGGCTCGCAACCTCTGCCAAAGCCAAGGATGGCACCCCCAGCGTCACCAACCCTGCCCCAATCCGCAACGCCCCCCGCGCGGCCAGTCCCGCCGCACCGGTCTTGCCGGGCCCACCGGAAAGGATCAGGGCATGCCCATGGGTGTATTTGTGCTCATTCATACTCTTACCAAGGCAAACCCCAGGCAGATTATCCACAGCCTTCGAAATCTCGTCGCCCTCCGCATCCTGCCTCAACCCGATATCTTTCGTGACAACATGTCCGCAAAAATATGGTCCCTCACTCAGCACGTGGCCAAGCTTTCTCGAATGAAACGAAACCGTAAGTGCTGATCGTGCACAGCGACGCCCATGCTGAGGGAAAAGTTCTCCCACGACTTTGCCTGAGTCTGCGCAAAGACCTGAAGGAACGTCTATCGCGACCGTGCGTGGAGGAACTATGTGCGTACCCGCATCCTGACGCCGCAACTCCCATGCCGTCTCAGCGTCATCATATGCCCAGAGAATTTCCCATAGCCTCACATCTTCAATCGATCGTGTTAGACCGGTCCCAAACAATGCGTCGATGAGAATATCCGGATACAAGATTCTGCCCCGTGCGATCTCAGATACATCCTTTGCCGAACCACCCCATCGCTCATAATTCACCCGGGCATCCGGCGGCAACTTTTCGGGATCGCCATACAGGAATACCTCAACCTTCCAACCCAGTTCCCGCAAAAGCCGCGCCACGACAAACCCGTCACCGCCGTTGTTTCCGGGGCCGCACAATACGACTGCACGCAGCGGATTCTCTTCATCTTTTTCCAAATACTCCGGGGAGCGCGAGGGGCTGGCCCCTCGCCTGTCCAGATCCGGCCATTCCTCGAAGATCGCCTCGACAACACCTTGCCCTGCCCGCTCCATCAGCTCCAAACCCGTAACCTCACCGGACCTGATGGCCGCGTGCTCGATGGCTTTCATCTGCGCTGCTGTCAGCAATTCCGTCATATCACACCTTCGCACGATTCAATTTCGATTACTTTTTGTGCAAACCGCCTAAAATTTAGCACAGAGCCTGATTTCAACGGATACCGACCCGACCGATACCGCAATCACGTTGCTGCCCGATCTTAGACGTGATCACTGCGCCTGAGACAACCATTCAAGGTGAGCCGGAATGAAAAAGATCGAAGCGATCATCAAGCCGTTCAAACTGGACGAAGTGAAAGAGGCGTTGCAGGACGTAGGTGTTCAGGGTCTCAGCGTCGTCGAAGTCAAAGGTTTCGGCCGTCAGAAAGGCCATACCGAGCTGTATCGTGGCGCGGAATATGTTGTCGACTTTTTGCCCAAGGTGAAGGTCGAGGTCGTATTGGACGATGACCAGGTTGATGCCGCCATCGAAGCCATCGTGTCGGCTGCCAAGACCGACAAGATCGGCGACGGAAAGATCTTTGTCTCTCCGGTTGAACAAGCCATTCGCATCCGTACCGGCGAGACCGGCTCGGACGCGCTCTAATATACCAATCTTCAAGTCAGAGGAATCAAGAGAATGAGCAAGGACGCAGTTCTTCAGCTGATCAAGGAAGAGGGCGCCGAATATGTCGACGTCCGTTTCACCGACCCCCGCGGCAAGCTGCAGCACGTGACCCTGATGGCCGATCAGGTCGATGAAGACTTCCTGGACGAAGGCTTCATGTTTGATGGTTCGTCGATCGCAGGATGGAAGTCGATCGAAGCTTCGGACATGAAGCTGATGATCGATACCGAAAGTGCATATGTTGATCCGTTCTACGCAGAGAAAACCATTTGCGTGCACTGCTCGGTTGTCGAACCCGATACAGGCGAAGCCTATGAGCGTGACCCGCGCGGCACAGCGCAGAAAGCCGAAGCATACCTGAAGGCATCAGGAATCGGTGACGTCGCATATATGGGTCCCGAAGCCGAGTTTTTCCTGTTTGACGATGTCCGTTATTCGAACACAATCAACAAGGTATCCTACGAAGTTGATGCAACTGACGCATCATGGAACACCGACACCGAATACGAAATGGGCAATACGGGCCACCGTCCGGGCGTCAAGGGTGGATACTTCCCGGTGAACCCGATCGACGAAGCGCAGGACCTGCGGTCGGAAATGCTGTCGACCATGAAGCGTCTGGGCATGAAGGTCGACAAGCACCACCACGAAGTTGCGTCTTGCCAGCACGAGCTGGGCCTGATCTTCGACAGCCTGACCAAGCAGGCGGATGAGCTGCAAAAGTACAAATATGTCATCCACAACGTGGCTCATGCGTACGGCAAATCGGCAACCTTCATGCCGAAGCCTATCGCAGGTGACAACGGCACCGGCATGCACGTGAACATGTCAATCTGGAAAGACGGCAAGCCACTGTTCGCGGGCGACAAATACGCTGATCTTTCGGACGAAGCGCTGTACTTCATCGGCGGTATCCTGAAGCACGCCAAGACCCTGAACGCCTTCACCAACCCGGCTACCAACAGCTACAAGCGTTTGATCCCCGGTTTCGAAGCCCCCGTTCTGCGCGCCTACTCGGCCCGTAACCGTTCGGGTTGTGTTCGTATTCCATGGACTGAAAGCCCCAAAGCCAAGCGCGTCGAGGCTCGTTTCCCCGATCCGGCTGCAAACCCCTACCTGGCGTTTGCCGCTCTGTTGATGGCCGGCCTTGACGGCATCAAAAACAAGATCGATCCGGGCGAAGCCATGGACAAGAACCTGTACGATCTGCCTGCCGAGGAACTGGCCGGTATCCCGACTGTCTGCGGCAGCTTGCGTGAAGCGCTGGAAGCGCTGGCATCGGATCACGACTTCCTGCTGCAAGGTGACGTGTTCACCAAGGACCAGATCGACGGCTACATCGCCCTGAAGATGGAAGAGGTCGAAACCTACGAGCACACACCACACCCGGTTGAATACGGCATGTATTACAGCTGCTAAGCAACCACGGCATGGATTTGCAGGGGCGCTCAAACGGGCGCCCCTGTTTCATTTGCGCCGGTCTGCCGCTGTTCAGTCTTTTCGGGTGCCACGGCGCAGAATACACACTTTTTACCTTCGCCCTTGCTATGTGTCCGATGCTGAAACCCTTCAACGGCGCTCCGCAGATCAATCAAGAGGCGTTTGCAGGAGCGGTTGGAGCCACTCCAACGAACTGCTTTGCCCAATTCAAAGCTCAAGGTAGGCTGGCCACAGATTTCAACACCATCGGATTATCTGCATGTTTCGTCTTTACGTATTAATCGCCCTGCTTGTGTCTTCGCCCCTTCTGGCCGCGCCTTGTGGGAATACCAGCGCGGGGTTCGAGGCCTGGAAGGCCGATTTCGCCCAGCAGGCCCGCAAGGCTGGTGTGAAAAAGAAGGGCCTTCAGGCGCTTGCCCAGGCGCAATATGCCACGGGCACAATTGCGGCGGATCGCAATCAGAAAAGCTTCAAATACACACTGGACAAATTCATGCGTGTCAGAGGTGCTGATGCAATCGTCGCGCAGGGGCGCAAACGCAAGGCGGCAAATCCCGATTTCTATGCTGCTCTTGAACGGCAATACGGTGTTCCGGCGGGCGTTCTGATCGCCATTCACGGCATGGAAACCGGCTTTGGCAATTTTATGGGAGACAGTCAGGTTGTTTCCGCAATCACGACACTGGCCTATGATTGTCGCCGGTCCGAGTTCTTTGTTCCGCACGCAATCGGGGCACTGAAACTGGTCGATGCAGGAAGCATTACCGTGGCGACAAAAGGGGCAAAACATGGCGAGTTGGGTCACACTCAGTTCCTGCCGGGCAACGCTCTGACCTATGGCGTCGATGCCACCGGCGACCGTCGGGTGGACTTCTATGACATGACCGACGCGCTTGCCTCGACCGCCAATTTTCTTCGCAAGAAAGGGTGGAAGCCAGGGCGTGGCTATCAGCCAGGGGAGCGGAATTTTCAAGTGCTGCAACAGTGGAACGCGGCCTCTGTTTATCAGCAATCCATAGCAATCATGGCCGCCCGAATCGACCAATAGCCCGGTCGCACCAAAAACACACTCCGCACCCGCTTTCGCCACATTTCCGCCACAGTGACAAACAAAAGCCTTTAGTTTCTTGGTTTCCAATGCGTAACCAATGCCGGGGTAAGATCACCTTTTTTGCATTTTCCGCCAAATTCTCCTCACGAATGGTTGTTACAGTGTTTGCTGAACAGTACGCAAAAAAGGACAGTGCAGTGGCTCGGAAGCACAGCTACCATGGCGGCCTGCAATTCAATGGCGACGCAAATGGCGCGATCGAGCGTTTTGGCACAATCGTTGCCACGACGCTGGAAGATTACGGCCATCTGGTCGAACGCAAGGCGTTGCTGAGCAATTCCGAAGCAAGCATTGTTTCAAGTCAGTACCTTGTGCGACTGACCTTGGATACAGGCACCCCCGAGCAGGAAGACCGGTACGAGCGTATGGATCGCGCCGCGGGGCTAAAAACGATAACAAAACCCCGCGCCGCAAATCCGCAGAACAGGTTGGTTCTTTCGATCACGCCGGTTTCCCCCCTGCTGGATGACTCCGAGATTTCGGAACTGATGATGGTCGTCATTCTGTATCGCATGGTCGATATTTGTTCGACCCGGCGCGTTGAATGGCTGTCGCCACACACGGTTCTGACGGTCGAGCAGTTCATGAGCGCCTTTGACACTCTGGCCCCCAGCCGAACACGCGACAGAAAACAAATTTTTCAGTCGCTGACCGGGCAATTCTCGGGGGTGAATGTGCCCGAGAACGATGACGCCATAAGTGTTCTTCATGCTTCGACGTCCCGCCCGATCCAGCTGACAGATGAACAATTGCTCAGCATCGCGTTTCGCAGTGAAGATACAAACAGGCCAGGTCAGGAAACGTTCGATGACGAAGATGGTGTCGTAAAGCCAAGTGACGTTCTGCGTCTCAGCAGTTGGTGCATGACGGGTGTACTGGCTGGCGTTTCGACCCCGATTGCCCTGTCAATGGCTGCCGTCAATCTGATCCGGGGTGAAGATTTTCGCCTCAACACACAGGTGCTTGTCTTTACCTTCGCGATAGTTGCCCTGAACGCAACGAACGCGTTTGCCGATGTTGCGGCCGCCTTGGGCCAATAAGAGAATTACAGAAGACCCTCCTTGGATGCCCCGCCTTCAGGTGGGGTTTTCCATTTTGGGAACCGCGTTCGCGGCCAGAATATAAGTGTGGATTGAAAAGACGACCGCATCCGTTTTCGGCAAGCGCAGCAGGGTTTGCCGCTCGCTTCGCAAGTAGGACGTTTTACGTCGATCTGTGTCGCCCCGCCTGTCACTGGCGCTTCGGGGCTGAAACAGTTCGGGGTCTTCATACCAAAGCGCGTTAAAGCGCCAGAGCGGACGACCGGGCTGTATCCCGTCGAACAGGCGCTGCACCCGCTTGGCGATATTTTCGTCGTAACTTGCGACAGGCACATGGATGTCGATCAGTGGTCGCATGAATTTTTCGGACAAAAGCCAGCTGGCCGGGAAACACAGGATTGCGCCGGTCAAAACATGTTCAGTTCCGCGCTTTTGCAGGATGCAAAAATCCTCCTGAACCAGCTTACACAATGTATCAAGCGGCTGCGCCCGGTCGACTGCGACACTTACTCCGTCGGGTCTGACGACCTGCTCACCCGCATTGGGATAGACCTGCGACAGCACAAGGTCGAGCAGCTCCCGAGCGGCGGGTTCAGCCTGCGGATCAAGCGCCAGAACGTCTTCGCGGCGTTCCGTCAGCAGCTTCTGCCGGCGTTGCATCTGACCGGCAAAAGCCTCGTCCCGATGCAACCAGTTTTCCATCGTTGCAGGCTGGATACCCGGTAATGCACGTGGGTCGCCGACATCATACGGTATTTTTTCTTGCAGAATTTCATTCATACCAGCGACTTAGCATGGGTCGAGATATTTGTCGGTCGAAAACGACAGGATCGCCGTCGCATTTTTCCAAGACGATCCATATGGGCACCTTAGGTTTGACTGAACAAGCTACGAGGTCCGTCATGAACAAGCATTACCGAGACACGCGCAAGATTGACCCCAGCCGAGGCGCTACGCTGGGTGATGGCACGCCAAACGAAAATGACCGGATCGAGATCGGACCGACACAGCTGGCTTTTGACGAATGGGCTGCGACAGGTCTGGAACTGCCCAATCTTGCCCGGATGCGGGAACACCGCTGGAAACGACTGACGCAGGCCATCGTTGATCGCGGATATGGTGGCTTGCTGGTTTTTGACCCGCTGAACATCCGCTATGCGACCGACAGCACGAACATGCAGTTGTGGAACACGCATAACCCGTTTCGCGCGGTGCTGTTATGTGCCGATGGCTATATGGTGATCTGGGACTACAAGAACTCGCCTTTCCTCAGCACGTTCAATCCGCTGGTGCGCGAACAGCGTTCAGGGGCGGACCTGTTTTACTTCGACCGTGGCGACAAGGTGGATATTGCGGCAGATGTTTTCTCGAACGAGGTGCGCGTACTGATCGATGCGCATGGCGGCGGCAACAAACGTTTGGCTGTCGACAAGATCATGCTGCACGGTCTGCGCGCGCTTGAGGCGCAGGGCTTTGAGGTCATGGAAGGTGAAGAGCTGACCGAAAAAACCCGTGCCGTGAAGGGATCGGATGAGATTCTGGCCATGCGCTGTGCCAATCACGCCTGCGAAACCGCTGTGGCGGAGATGGAGCGCTTTGCACGCGCGAATGTCGGCAATGGAAAGACAACCGAGGATGATATCTGGGCTGTTCTGCACGCGGAAAACATCCGGCGCGGTGGCGAATGGATTGAAACCCGCCTGCTGGCATCAGGCCAACGCACGAATCCCTGGTTCCAGGAATGCGGCCCCCGCATCACGCAGCAAAACGAAATCATCGCCTTCGACACCGACCTGATCGGGTCATACGGGATATGCATCGATATCTCGCGCACATGGTGGATTGGTGACCAAAAACCCCGCCCTGACATGATCTATGCCATGCAGCACGCGCATGAACATATCATGACCAACATGCAGATGCTGAAGCCCGGTGTAATGATCCCGGAACTTACCGCCATGTCGCACAGGCTTGATGACAAGTTTCAGGCGCAGAAATACGGCTGCCTGATGCACGGAGTGGGATTGTGTGATGAATGGCCGCTGGTTGCGTATCCGGACAAAGCCGTCGAAGGCGCATATGACTATCCGCTTGAGCCCGGCATGGTGCTGTGCGTCGAAGCCTGCGTCGGTGAAGTCGGTGGCGATTTCAGCATCAAGCTTGAGGATCAGGTTCTCATTACCGAAACCGGGTATGAGAACCTGTCCAGATATCCCTTTGACCCCCAGTTGATGGGGATCGAATAAGGCCGGGCCTTCAATTCGACCAATGGGACCGGCGGACATTTCCATGCCAATCTTCCGTGGCAGGGCTGATCTGAACCTGTGAACCACCTTGGGGCGCGGGCCAGGATTGGCCAATCGCGAACCCGGCAACGCCGGCCAAAACTATAGCCAGGATCATACGTGAACGCAGGTCGGGTATCCGGGGTGCAATATCTGCATGTGACATCTGTGTCTCCTGTTTCAGCTTTCAGGAACCACAAATGGGATGTGGAGAGACATAAGTGAAACGAATGTTTGTTTGGATCACCATCAAAATTCTTGATAATAAAAGGAGGTAAGAGCTCTGCCGCCATGCGGCCCAAAGGCGGCAGGGATCTTGCGCAGTCTGTGAAACACCCATTCGTTCTCACCTTCCCGTTACGCGTGTGACTTAAGGGTTGTGACCCAAAGGGCAAATACACAGTATTGGGCGTGTTCCCCCGTACCATTCAAGGAGCCGACATGCCCACGGAACGCATCACTTTTGCCGGACATGACGGCAGCCAATTGGCGGCGCGACTGGATTTGCCGGACGGACCGGTGCTGGCAACGGCCCTGTTCGCCCACTGCTTTACCTGCTCCAAGGATATCCCGGCCGCCCGGCGCATTTCTGCCCGACTGGCTGCCATGGGCATTGCGGTGCTGCGGTTCGATTTCACCGGACTGGGCCATTCCGAAGGCGAGTTTGCCAATACGACCTTCACTTCGAATGTCGAGGATCTGATTTCAGCCGCGCAATATCTGGCTGGTCGAAAAATGGCGCCTGCCCTGCTGATCGGCCACTCGCTTGGGGGCGCGGCGGTGTTGCGGGCGCGGGCAGGTATTCCCACTGTAAAAGCCGTCGTGACATTGGGTGCACCGTCGGACCCCGCCCATGTGTCGCATCACTTTGAGGCCGCGTTGCCTCAGATCGAAGAGGATGGCAGTGCTGAGGTCTCTCTGGGTGGTCGCCCCTTCCGCATCGGCAAAGCTTTTGTGGACGACATTGCCAAATCGGCCCTGTCATCTGCAATCGCCGACCTCAAAGCTGCCCTGTTGATCCTTCATGCCCCACGCGACGAAACGGTCAGCATCGACAATGCGAGTGCGATCTTTCTGGCCGCGAAACACCCCAAAAGCTTTGTAACTCTCGACGACGCCGATCATCTGATCACGCGCGCCTCTGACGCCGAATATGCAGCGGATGTTATTGCCGCTTGGGTTTCACGCTATGTGAAACTGTGCCCACCCGCTCCGCCACCGGGTGCGCCAGAGGGCGTTGTGCGCATAACCGAAGCAGATCCGGGCGGGTTCATGCAGGATATTCAGGCCGGTCCAAACCACCATCTGGTCGCGGATGAGCCCGCATCTTATGGCGGTACGGACAAGGGCATGTCGCCTTATGGCTTTGTCTCGGCCGGTTTGGGGGCCTGCACATCGATGACAATACGCATGTACGCCCGGCGCAAAGGCTGGCCCCTGACAAATGTCAGCGTCGATGTGTGTCATGACAAGGTTCACGCACAGGATGCCGGATTGGTGAATGATGGCAAGGTGGACCAGTTTCGCCGGAAAATCCGCCTGAGCGGCCCGTTGAATCAGGAGCAAAGGCAACGTTTGCTTGAGATTGCGGACAAGTGCCCGGTTCACCGGACGCTCGAAGGCTCGGCCCACATTACGACCGAGCTTCTTTCATAAGAAAGGCCGCCTGACAGGCGGCCTTTTGTTCCTTAGCGTCGCGGGCCCGGTCGATGAATGGGCGGGCGGGCAACCGGCGGACGCGCGACAGGTGGGCGCGGGCGCGCGGGAGGTTTGGCAACAGGCGGTTTCGGACGCTCGGGGCGCACTGGTCGATCAGGTCGGTTGGGACGATCAACGTCAATATCCACATTAACATCATGGTAGTAGTCGTTCCACAGCATCGAGTCGTAAAACGGGTCATACCCGTACCCGACCCCAACCGTCACACCGTCGCAGGCCGACAGCGTCAAAGTCGCGATCCCAAACCCCAGCGTAAGGGACATCCGTTTGATCAGTCTAATGCTCATCGCCCCCTCCCTCACTGAAGTGCCCGGAACGACGCGAATACGGCGTTCAGATCACCTGCATAACTCGGGTCTGCCCCGTCCCGCAGAATAGCAACTGCGATGGCAACCCGGCCTTGCGGAAGGTCAATGACGGTGGCGGTAAAGCTTACTCCCTTGCCGTCCCGGTGCCCGGTGCCCCGAAACACGCGGGCTGGCAATCCGCCGATACGGGTATCGCTGGTGCTGGTCGTCGTAGGGTCTTTGACCAGAAACTTGTCGATATCCTGCAAGTACCGGACGCCGCCCTGAATTGTTCCAACACCCGCAGGTGATACGAAACCCATCCACACCGCGTCGTCTGTCACCGGCCGGAACCCCATAACCCGCGCGACCGCACGGGCATCGCCCAGTTCGGTATCCTCAATCTCGCGCGGGCCGCCGGTACGAAGGACCCAGAAGTCTGGTACGTCAAACCGAAAGAGCGATTGGCCTTCATCGGTGTATATCACGGGTGTGTCAGCCAGTGCTGGTGCAGCTGCGCCGACCCAAAACGCACCACAGAGGGCAAGTATAGAACATGATAAAAATCGCATATCTCAATAACCTGGTTATTTCCTTCCGATCAGATTGAACTGTCAAAGCGCTGTTTGTCCAGCATCGCTTGGCAGCAAGGGCAAGACGGGTATCCACCCCAACTGGCGGCATGATCCGGTGAGACCTAGTTGCAGGCCCAAAACTTGCCTTATTGCGGAACCCTGCCCGTCACTGCCTTGCCATATCCTTTGCAGGACAGTTTTCCGAACCCGTCTGCTGCTGAAAAGCCCGAACAAACAGCAAGAATCAGGGCAAACCGTCTCATATACGCTCTCGCATCTTGTTCCCTACCCCGCACGCGGCTAAACCCCGCGCCAACGCCTCATCCAATCTGCAAAAAAGGTGCCGTCGCCTATGATTCCCCGTTATTCCCGCCCCGACATGGTTGCCATCTGGTCGCCCGAGACCAAGTTCCGCATCTGGTACGAGATCGAGGCGCACGCGTGCGACGCCATGGCGGATCTGGGCGTGATCCCGCGTGAAAATGCCGAAGCCGTCTGGAAAGCCAAGGATGTGGAATTCGATGTCGCCCGCATTGACGAGATCGAGGCCGTCACCAAGCATGACGTTATCGCCTTCCTGACCCATCTTGCAGAGCATGTCGGCAGTGAAGAGGCGCGTTTTGTGCATCAGGGCATGACCAGCTCGGACGTGCTGGACACCTGTTTCAACGTACAGCTGACCCGCGCCGCCGACATCCTGATTGGCGACCTTGAAGGGCTTCTGGCCGCGCTCAAGCGCCGCGCGATGGAACATAAGAACACGGTTCGTATCGGACGTAGCCACGGCATCCACGCCGAACCGACAACCATGGGTCTGACCTTTGCCCGCTTCTACGCCGAGATGGACCGCAACCTGTCCCGGATGCGCGATGCACGTGCAGAAATCGCCACCGGAGCGATCAGCGGCGCGGTTGGTACCTTTGCCAATATCGACCCGCAAGTCGAGGAACATGTATGTGACAAGCTGGGTCTGGTGCCTGAGCCGATCAGCACGCAGGTCATTCCGCGTGACCGCCACGCGGCCTTTTTTGCAACGCTGGGCGTCATCGCCAGCAGCATCGAGAACATCGCCATCGAAATCCGCCACATGCAGCGGACCGAGGTACTGGAGGGGGCTGAGTTCTTCTCGATGGGCCAGAAAGGCTCTTCGGCGATGCCGCACAAGAAAAACCCGGTGCTGACTGAGAACCTTACCGGTCTGGCGCGCATGGTCCGCGCGGCCGTAATACCGGCGATGGAGAATGTCGCGCTCTGGCACGAACGCGACATCTCGCATTCATCTGTCGAGCGCATGATCGGTCCGGATGCCACAATCACGCTGGATTTTGCCTTGGCCCGCCTGACAGGTGTGGTCGACAAAATGCTGATCTTCCCGGAAAACATGCTGGAAAACATGAACAAGTTCCCAGGCCTTGTTATGAGCCAGCGGGTTCTGCTGGCCCTGACCCAGGCAGGTGTCAGCCGTGAGGACGCCTATGCCATGGTACAGCGCAACGCGTTGAAGGTTTGGGAACACCGCACCGACTTCAAGGAGGAACTGTTGGCGGATGCTGATGTAACTGCCGCACTCAGCCCTGCGGAGATCGAAGAGAAATTCGACCTCGGGTATCACACCAAGCATGTCGATACGATCTTTGCGCGCGTATTTGGGGAATAACGGATATTTTTTCAGTCTGTTAGCCGGGGGTGCTCTGCCACATGCAGGGCACCCCTTGCTTTTTGCCAGATCAACAGAAATGCGGTATCCTGCATGTGCTTTTTCCATACGAGGGAAACATCATGATCCGAACACTCCTAAGCGCATTGGCACTGGTTCTTGTGGCCTCGGTCGGGCTTGCCTGCGAAGAGCATTCCAAACAGACCCAATCCTGCGCACCCGGTACGGCCTGGGATACTGAAACAAAAAGCTGCGCGAAATCTGTCAACAGCTGACAATTTTTGTCCAGTTCGTGAATAAAAGCGACCGTTCCACTGTTAGCTTTTTTGTAGATCACACTATGATTTCAATAAGAGCCCCGAGAACGGAGTAAAGAAATGCGCCTTTTGTTAGCTTCTGCCCTTGCCTTGCAAGCCTTTGCCTTCGCGCCAGCTGTCCATGCCGCAGGCGGTGACAGCAGCAGCCCGCCGAAACCTACGAATACGACCAAGAAATGCCTGTTCGGCCGTGTATATGATGAAACCCGTGGAAAATGCGTCAAACCCGACAAGACTAACCTGACCGATGATCAGCTGTATAATGCGGTCCGCGAACTGGCTTATGACGGGCAATACGGGCACGCTCAGGACATTCTGCGCATCATGGATCAGGAGGACGATCGTGTCCTGACCTATTGGGGTTTCACCTATCGCAAAATGGGCGAGCTGGAACTGGCAAATGTCTTTTATCAAAACGCGATCAATGCCAACCCAGACAATCTATTGGCGCGCAGCTACATGGCGCAGGGGTTTGTGTCCGAAGGCCGAACCGATCTGGCGATCGAGCAATGGCGTGAAATAAAGGCCCGCGGCGGCGAAGGCACATGGGCCGAGGCGTCGCTGCGCGAAGCGATCCGAACGGGCCTGACATACAGCTATTGAGGTTCAGGGTTATTTAACCCGACTCTCTCTAATCTGCCTGTGGTTCGAAAACTTTGGCTCCACAGGCAGATGCAGAACACCAACGCATTAATTCAAACGGTTCAAGGGGCTTCGGCCCCGTTTTCCGCAGAGGGTAGCGACAACCCGCGCCTTGTTCCCCGATCTTTGACCAGCCGTCAGAAGGCAGCTGTCGTCGTGCGCCTGTTGTTGAACGAAGGTGCCGATCTTCCGTTGGAGGAACTTCCCGATGACCTGCAAGAAAAACTGACACACCAATTGGGGGAAATGGG
The DNA here is from genome assembly GCF_059613825.1 of Ruegeria sp. SATB027. Lineage (NCBI taxonomy): Bacteria > Pseudomonadati > Pseudomonadota > Alphaproteobacteria > Rhodobacterales > Roseobacteraceae > Ruegeria > Ruegeria sp. SATB027. Next base: position 76,207 of record NZ_JBXWTH010000047.1, on the reverse strand, counting down.
CCTTGTGGACCGGGTGACTCTGGGTGCTGTGGCACAGGAATTCAGCGAAGCCCTGGACAATGTCGGTCTGGCCTTTCCACATGGGCTTGCCGGAGCCTTGGATGCCGTCAGCGGAAAGATCACGCCCGCAACAGCGGCGCGTTTGCGCAAAGTTGCCGGAGTTCGCCAGATCGGTGATCCCTGGCAAAGGTTGCGCGACATTCCGGCCCAGGACCTTGCGGCCATGGCACAGGCGGAAAGCACTGAAGTGGCCGCTGTGATGCTTTCAAAAATGGATACGGCACAGGCGGCGCAGATGCTGGGCCACATGCCGGGTCCGGTGGCGCGGCGGATCACCTACGCAATCTCGAAAACAGCAAATGTCACGCCCGAAGCGGTTGAGCGGATCGGCTGGTCACTGGCTGCTCAGCTGGATCAGCGGCCTGTTCAGGCCTTCAATGACGGTCCGGGCGCGCGTGTGGGTGCGATTCTGAACCAGTCTGCGTCCGCCACGCGCGACGACCTGCTGAACGCGCTGGATGAGGACGACGCCGATTTTGCCGATCTGGTGCGCCGCTCGATCTTTACCTTCGCCCATATCTCCAGCCGGATTTCGCCCCGTGATGTTCCAGCCATCTTGAGGGAAGTCGATCAGCCTGTTCTGGTCGCGGCCCTTGCTGGTGCCGCCGCGGATGATGACAAGGCATCTGTCGAGTTTCTGCTGTCGAATATCTCCTCCCGCATGGCAGAAAACCTGCGCGAGGAAATCGCGGAACGCGGGCGGGTCAAGCAATCTGAGGCCGAAGATGCCATGACCCAGATCGTTGGGGCGGTTCGTACCTTGTCTGACGCCGGAACAATTACGCTGATTGAAAAGGAAGACGACGAAAGCACGGGTTGAGGCAGGAACAGGCGCACCCGCCAGATCGTTAGGGCAGCCATTTCGCCAGAGTGCTTGAGGTTACGGGTACCGGGTTGTATGTCTGAGGCAACATTTCGCAACACGCGGTGAGACACCTCCATGCCCGTCGAAAAGTCGGAGCTCAGCCGGTTTGAGCTTGGAAAATACTATGTCGCCAATCTGTTCCTGCAGGGAATCATCGGCGCTATGCGCCTGCTTCCTTATGAAAGGCGCATAGCAACCATGGGTGCAATCATGAAAACCCTTGCACCCGTCGTTGGATTTCGCACCCGTGTCCGCCGGAATCTAAAGCTCACCTGCCCTGAATTGTCTGACGCCGAGATCACAAAGATCTATCGTGACGTGTCGGATAATGCCGGTCGGGCAATTATGGAGCATTTTTCACCCGAAGGTTTCATCGAACGTCAGGTGAACGCCAAGATATCCGGGCCGGGTATTGCTGCGTTTGATGCAGCGATTGCCGAAGGGCGCCCGGTGATGATGATCACTGCGCATTTCGGTCACTATCTGGCCGCTCGTGTTGCCCTGCAGAAACACAGCGGCAAGCCGATTGGATGCCTCTACCGGCGGATGGCCAATCCCTATTTCAACGACGCCTATGTCGAAGCTTTTTACAAAACCGGCGCGCCGATGTTTGAACAGGGGCGGCGTGGTATGGTCGAAATGGTCCGGTCACTCAAGAACGGTGGAATCATTGCCATCGTGTCCGACCTGCATGCGCTGGGGGGCGAAGAGCTGACATTCTTTGGCAAGCCTGCCGTGACATCCGTGCTGAACGCAGAGCTGGCCATCAAGTACAAGGCCGTACTGATACCGTGCTATGCCGTGCGCCAGCCTAATGGCATCGACTTTGAAATCATCCTGCATGATCCCGTTCCGCACACGGACCCAAAGACGATGACTCAGTTCACCAATGACGATCTGGAACAGATCGTGCGGCAACATATGGGACAGTGGTTCTGGATCCATCGGCGTTGGAAAAGCTGGAACGGGCTTGGTGTTCAACCGGACGACATGCCCTGATCACTTGGCCCAAGACGCGGCAACTATTGGCCCGTGACCGGCCCTTTGCACAAGCACGACGGCTGGCAAGCCTGGTTCAAGCTGCGCCGAGTATGTCTGCGGCGTTTGCCCATCCCACCGGCCCGCAATCTGCCAGGTCTCGACAACATTGGCATAATCCAATTCTCGCCCGGCTAGTTCACCACGGCGGATCGAGGCATGGCGCAGAGGCGAATACTGAACGATACGCACGTCATAGGTCTCACCTTCGGGCAATTCTACAGGCGTCACATTCACGGTCACTTCGTCAGCGTCTCGGGTTGCTGTCACCGCTGCCTCGGGGGCGGCCTTTAGATGCGCATCAATCAGACGGTCGAGCTCCTGAGCCTGAGCGCCGACAATATCGTGCTGACCATTAATGATCATCTGGGGCGTATAGATCATGGATTTTCCGTTTTCGCGGGCATAAGCCCGTTGCCGGAGCGTGTGATCAGGATCGGCATATTCGTCCTTCCAGCCGATGTAATCCCAATAGTCGACATGCAGCGCCAGCCCGATGACATCGTCGCGTTTCGCCAGCTCATGCATAATCCGGTCCGCCGGCGGGCAAGACGAACACCCCTGTGAGGTGAACAGCTCAACCACCACAGGATCCTCACCGGCCATGGACTGGGTGGCGAGCAGGCAGGATATCAGAGCGGTCAAAGCAGCGGGTCTGAACATAAAAACTCTCGGATAAAGCGGGTGTTCTCTGGGATAGCCGTTTTGCCCTTCAACCGCCAATCAACGTTTCTTGAGGGCGGTACTTGCAATTCTCCGCTCATATGTGTGCAATGGTATACAAAAATGCAAATCCAGTGTCATTGAACCTTGAACCAGCGGCTTGGGTGATGCAGATAACATTCAGCGATGCCCGAAATCCAAGTCATTTGAGAAGGGAGGCCACCCGATGCCCATTAAAGTCGGACAGGATACCGCCAAGACACGCCGCAGCCTGAACGTGAATGGCAAATCCATTTCCTACTATTCGATCCCCGCCGCACAGCAGGCCGGTTTGGGTGATTTTTCCAACCTTCCTGCCGCGTTGAAAGTCGTGCTGGAAAACATGCTCCGATTTGAAGACAGCGGCTTTTCGGTCTCGGTCGATGACATCAAAGCATTTGCCGAATGGGGTGCCAATGGCGGCAAGAACCCGCGCGAGATTGCGTACCGCCCTGCCCGTGTGCTGATGCAGGACTTCACCGGTGTTCCTGCGGTGGTCGATCTGGCCGCCATGCGCGACGGAATCAAAGGCCTGGGCGGCGACGCACAGAAGATCAACCCGCTGAACCCGGTCGATCTGGTTATCGACCACTCGGTCATGATCGACGAGTTCGGGAACCCGCGTGCGTTCCAGATGAACGTCGACCGCGAATACGAGCGCAACATGGAACGCTATCAGTTCCTGAAATGGGGTCAGAACGCGTTCAATAATTTCCGCGTTGTGCCTCCCGGCACCGGTATCTGTCATCAGGTGAACCTGGAATATCTGGCACAGACTGTCTGGACTGACACCGATCAGAACGGCGAAGAAGTTGCCTATCCCGACACACTGGTTGGCACTGACAGCCACACCACCATGGTCAACGGCATGGCCGTTCTGGGGTGGGGCGTTGGCGGGATCGAGGCCGAAGCCGCAATGCTGGGTCAGCCGATCTCGATGCTGATCCCCGAGGTGATTGGTTTTGAGTTAACCGGCTCGATGGTCGAAGGCACCACCGGTACGGACCTTGTTCTGAAGGTTGTCGAAATGCTGCGCGCCAAGGGCGTGGTGGGCAAATTCGTCGAATTCTATGGCGAAGGGCTGGACCGCCTGCCGCTGGCTGACCGTGCAACCATCGCCAATATGGCGCCGGAATACGGCGCGACATGCGGCTTCTTCCCGATCGACGGCGAAACCCTGCGCTACATGCGCAACACCGGCCGCGAAGAGCACCGCATCGCGCTAGTCGAAGCCTATGCCAAGGAAAACGGGTTCTGGAGAGGCCCGGAATATGCGCCGATCTACACTGACACCCTATCACTGGACATGGGCACAATCGTTCCTGCAATTTCAGGCCCGAAACGCCCGCAGGACTACGTCGCGCTGATCGATGCCAAGGCCGCTTTCACCAAGGAAATGAAAGAGACTTTCAAGCGCCCCATGGGCAAGGAAGTCGCCGTCAAGGGCGAAGACTACACCATGGAGTCGGGCAAGGTTGTAATTGCTTCGATCACCTCCTGCACCAACACATCGAACCCTTACGTGATGATCGGTGCAGGCCTTGTGGCTCGCAAAGCCGCAGCTCTGGGTCTGAACCGCAAACCTTGGGTTAAAACCTCGCTGGCACCCGGTTCGCAGGTTGTATCTGCTTATCTTGAGGCCGCTGGACTGCAAGAAGATCTGGACAAGGTCGGTTTCAACCTTGTTGGGTACGGCTGCACCACCTGCATCGGCAACTCGGGCCCGATCCAGAAAGAAATCTCGGAAGCCATTGCCGAGGGCGATCTGGTCGCCACGTCGGTTCTGTCCGGCAACCGGAACTTCGAAGGCCGTATCTCACCGGATGTCCGCGCAAACTACTTGGCTTCGCCGCCGTTGGTTGTTGTCTATGCGCTGGCAGGTACGCTCGACATCGATCTGACGTCCGAGCCCATCGGTCAGGACAAGGATGGCAACGACGTCTTCATGAAGGACATCTGGCCAACCCAAAGCGAAATCGCGGAACTGGTCGAAGCAACCGTAACCCGCGAAGCGTTCCAGTCGAAATATGCGGAAGTCTTCAAGGGGGATGAGAAATGGCAAAGCGTCGAGGTTCCGCAACAGGAAACCTATGACTGGCCGCCAACATCGACGTACATCCAGAACCCGCCCTATTTCCAGGGTATGGGAGCGGAACCGGGCACGATCTCGAACATCGAAGGCGCCAAAGTTCTGGCCATTCTGGGCGACATGGTGACCACCGACCACATCTCACCTGCGGGATCATTTGCAACAACGACGCCGGCGGGCAAATACCTGACCGACCGTCAGGTTCAGCCGCGCGAGTTCAACTCGTATGGCTCGCGGCGGGGCAATCACGAAGTCATGATGCGCGGCACCTTCGCCAATATCCGCATCAAGAACGAGATGTTGGACGGAGTTGAAGGCGGATACACCAAAGGTCCGGATGGCGAACAGACGTCGATCTACGATGCCTCGATGGCCTATCAGGCCAATGGCACCCCGCTGGTCGTGTTCGGCGGCGAACAATACGGCGCGGGCTCAAGCCGCGACTGGGCGGCCAAGGGCACGGCGCTGCTGGGCGTCAAGGCCGTAATCGCCGAGAGCTTTGAGCGTATCCACCGGTCCAATCTGGTTGGCATGGGCGTGATCCCGTTCGAATTCACCGGTGGAGATACCCGCAAAACTCTGGGTCTGAAGGGGGACGAAACCGTCTCAATTCACGGGCTGGATACGGTCGAGCCGTTGCAGGACGTGCCCTGCACCATCACCTACGCAGATGGGGCTGAGACGACCATCCAGTTGAAATGCCGGATCGATACCGCGCCTGAGATCGAATACATCGAAAACGGCGGTGTGCTTCAATACGTGCTGAGGAATCTGGCGAAGGCCAACTAAGCCTAACCGGTCTGGACAAATGACAGGGGCGCCTGCGGGGCGCCCTTTCCTTTTCTGTATTTCAGTATCCCGTTCACGCATTTTTAAGTGGATTCCTTGACCCTGCTACAAAAACCGGAGACGCGTATGCAGGAAGTCGTCATTGTCAAATCCACGCCCCTGCCGGGGAAATTCGCGGCGCTTGCCAAACTGATCGGGGATCTGGTTGCCGAAACCCGAAAATTCCCCGGATGTCGTGCCGCTTATCTTCTGCTCTCGCCCGCAAACAACGAACAAGTCGTTGTTCACATCTGGGAAAACCCCGACGCGCTTGAAGCCTACCTGAACTGGCGTGCCGACAAAGGCGATTTTCTGCGAATCAACGATTTTCTTGAGGTCGAGCAGGATTTCCAAACCTACCAGCTCGCCTGAACCAGAGGTTGAAAGACCCTACTCTGCCGCTTTCTCAAGCGCAGGCCGGATGGTGCTTTCGATGACACGTTGCGTGATCGGGCCTGCAAAGCGCAGAATGATAGTTCCATCACCGTCGATCACGTAGGTCTCGGGAACACCGTACAAACCCCAATCAATCGCCATGCGGCCCTGTTCGTCGCGGCCCATGGCGACGTAAGGATCGCCAAGATCAGCCAGAAAAGCCTCGGCACTGCTCAGCTTGTCTTTGTAGTTGATGCCATAAACAGGGATGCCTTCAACTGCCAGCGCTTCGAGATTGGGGTGCTCGACGCGGCATGGGGCGCACCAGCTGGCCCAATAGTTGACCAGCTTGACCTCTCCGTCCCGCAGCGTTTCGTCGTCGAAAAGGGTCTTTCCCGGAAACTCGGTTAGAACCACGGGCGGCGCCGGTTGGCCTTCACGGGCCGAGGGCAAAGCGTTGGGATCTTCGCGAAACATGCCGATGCCTGCGAGAACCGCGAATGCGCCAAATATCAGAGGTGGCGCAATCATCAGGGGCGAGATTTTAGCCATTGCGCGACATCCTCTGTTCGACCTTTTCCATTTCCGCACGCACCTTGCGCCCGCGCATCACGCTGAACGCAACCAGTACCACGATAAGGGCAATGGAAACGGCATAAGACGACAAAACAGCGTCTGCATATTTTCCAAGATCGGGGATCATCCGCCCACCCTTTCCCGTGCCTGTAACGCCTTAATACGACGGGCGCGAATTTCCGTTCCGGTGCGGTACAACACCAAGGCGATGAACAGCAGAACAAATCCGATGATGCAGGCCAGCAGAGGGTAGAAAAAGACATTGCTGACTTTCTCTTCCGTATCCGCCCCGGTAACGGCCCCGGCCCGCATGACCGATGCGCCCTGATGCAGGCCCTGATTCCAGAAATTCACCGCATACCGGCTGAGGATCGCAAAGACCGACCCAACAAGACACAGAACCGAGGTCAGATCGGCCGCGGTATCCGGATCTTCGATAGCTTCCCACAAGGCGACATAGCCAAGGTAGAACAGAAACAGGATCAGGAACGATGTCAGGCGCGGATCCCAGGCCCACCATGTGCCCCACATGGGCTGTCCCCAGATGGCCCCCGTCAGCAGCGCAATCAGGGTCATTACAATCCCGATCGGTGCAGCAGCCCGTGCCGCAAGCGCGCTGACATGGTGGCGACGCACCAGCCAGACCAATGAGGTGGCCAGCATCATCAGCCAGCAATTGATCGCCATCAGGGCCGCCGGAACATGCAGATAGATGATCTTGACCGTCGACCCCTGCTTGTAGTCGTCCGGTGTAAAGAAAAAGCCCCAGGTCAGACCGACAACGATGCAGAGGATCGAGACGATCCAGAAAAACGGCAGGACCCGTTCGCTGGTTTCAAGAAACTTGCGCGGGTTGGCATATTCCCAGAGGGCGTTGGCTTTGGCTGCGATTGACATGGGCCCTATCTAGTCCGAGTTGGGGTGGTTCTCAATTGACATCCATCAAACTTGTCGCGGTTCACCGCAGATTGATACGTAGCACGGCAGCGCTGGCAAAGGGCAACAATGCGATGGTTGCCGCCGTGATCCCGGCCAGCATCAGCAGTGGCGTCTGCACTTCCATCCCTGTTGCTCCACGCCGGGCAACTTCGGCCCCGAAAATCAGGGTGGGGACGTAAAGCGGCAACACCAGAAGCGACAGCAATAGCCCGCCACGTTTCAGACCAACGGTGAGCGCAGCACCAAATGTCCCGATGACGCTCATGGCCGGGGTACCGATCAGGAGCGAGATCACCAGCCAGAAAAACCCCGGCATCGGCAGGTTCAAAAGAACACCCAGAAACGGCGCGGCCAGAACCAGCGGCAGACCAGTGGTCAGCCAGTGGGCCAGCGCCTTGACTGTGACAACCGATTCAAGCGGCAGCGGTGCCGTGGCCAGCAGATCGAGCGAGCCGTCTTCCCAGTCCAGTGCCAGCAGGCGGTCAAGCGACAGAAGGCAGGCCAGCAAGGCCCCCAGCCAGAGCACACCGGGCGCAATCGTGGACAGCAGCGAGGATTGCGGCCCCACCGCAAATGGCACCATCACAGTCACGATCAGGAAAAAGGCCAGACCCAGCCCAAACCCGCCGCCTGCGCGGAAAGCCAGTTTCAGGTCGCGCAGCAACAGGGCGATCACAGGAAACCTCCGTCGAAATCGTCGATGGGTTTGGGTTTGGCCTTGTTAGGACCGACGTCCAGAACCTCGCCATCAAGGCCAAGGTCGATATGGGTGGCGATCAGGGCTGACCCGCCCTGCCCCAGATGTGCCCCCACCGCATCGGCAAACATTTGCACCGCGTTCCTGTCCAGCGAGACGGTCGGCTCGTCCAGCATCCAGATTGGCCGCCCTGTGACCAGCATCCGCGCCAGCCCCAACCGCCGTTTCTGGCCCGCCGACAGATTGCCGGCGTGACGGTCGGCGAGTTCGTTCAACTCAAAAGCGTCCAGCGCCGGCTGGATGTCATATGTACCAAAGACCGCTGCCCAGAATGTCAGGTTTTCAGTCACCGACAATGTCGGTTTGAGCCCGTCCGAATGGGACGCGTAGGCGATCCGGTCCTCGGCCCCTTCGATCTTGCCTTCCAGCGGAGGCTGCAAGCCAGCCAACGTGCGCAGAAGCGTCGTTTTGCCGATCCCGTTTGGGCCCCGCAGGATCAGAGCCTTGCCCGGCGACAGCTGAAAGCTGAGGCCCTCTAGGACGGGAACACCGCCACGTGTGATCGACAGATCTGTTACAGTCAAAGTCATGGGACCCGCTTAGCGGATTGTCCGCAGGGGCAAAAGGCGAGATTTGCCGCAGGATGCCAGCGCACCACAGCTGACACATGTCGGAGTGAGGGGCCAGCCCCTCACACTCCCCGGGATATTTTTGGCCAGATGAAGAGAATCCCGTCAGACAGGGATCAGGGCAAGTGCGATGCGGCGACCTTCGGCGAGCAGCACATTGTAGGTGCGGCAGGCGGCGGGGGAGTTCATGATTTCAACACCAAGTCCGACATTTTCCAGCTCAACCCGTAGCGATTGGGGGATGTGGGCCATGTCTGCGCCCGTGCCGATAAGCAGGACGTCGATTCTGCCCGCCAGGTCCAGAAGGGGGTGTCGGTCGTCATAGCCGCCCCACTCTGCCGGGCCTGCCGGGCCTGTCAGGACAGCGCCGTGGAAGACATCGCCACCAATTCGAAAAAAACCGGGGCCATAACCGTCTATGGGTTTGGCATCTGTAAAAGTAATCTGATTCAGACGCATGATGTCCCTTCTTCAATCCAGAAGCGGCAGTCCGGAAATGACCGCAATCAGGATGACCGAATAGGCCGCGAGGCGGTAGATCCGTTCCAGTTTCGGGTCGAACAATGCCTTGCCGATAAGCGTAGTGATCAGATAAGGCACGCACAGCAGCAGGACAATCCATAGGATCGACAAATCTGCGGCACCGCTGATGAGGATGTTGAAAACGATGACAACGTCCAGCAATGCCAGAAAAATGATGGTATTGGCACGAATCTTGCGTACGTCGGTGGAACTGGCCAGATAAAACACGATGACAACCGGACCGGTCAGCCCGGTCATGCCGCCGACAACGCCTGCGCTGCCGCCGATGGCGAGACGTCCGGGCAGTCCCAGTTTACCCTCCCACCGCCAGCCGGTAACCACGGCCAGCAGGGTCAGACCGGTAATGCTGCAAACAACCCAGCGCAGCGCAACCGAGTCCACCTGCACCATGATCCACAGCCCCAGCGGAACGGTTATCGTTGCGGCAAAGCCCAGAGTGCTGATTTCGACCTTGTCACAATCCCGCCACGCCTGCGGAGCCAAGGCAAAGGTTGATGCAATACCGGTGGCGGCCATCAGAAAGACCACATCCGCTATTGGAAGGAACTGGGTCGCCACCGGCACAAAGATCATCGCGGTGCCAAAACCTGTGAAGCCGCGGACAAGTCCCGCGGCTCCGATGGTAAGGATCAGCCAAGTGAGGCCCGGTAGAGCCAAGGCCTGTTGTAGAGCCTCAGGCATCAATATTGGCAAACTGGTTGCCCGCCGTATTCGACGGTTTGGACCAGTCGCGCTTGACCCCCAGCCAAAGCAGGATGGTCGAAGCCACGAAGACCGACGAATAGGTCCCGACAACGACACCCCAGATCATCGCGAAGACAAATCCGCGGATGACGTCCCCACCCAGCAGATAAAGCGAGATCAGCGCCAGTAAAGTTGTGACCGAGGTCATCACCGTTCGGCTCAGGGTTTCGTTGATCGATACGTTCAGAACCTCTTTCAGGTCCTTCTTTTTGTATTTCCGCAGATTCTCGCGCACCCGGTCGAAGACGACAACCGTGTCGTTCAGCGAATAGCCGACGATGGTCAGCAGCGCCGCGATGATCGCCAGATCGAAGCGGATTTGCAGTTCCGAGAAGATGCCGATGGTCAGGATCACATCGTGCACCAATGCGGCAACTGCCCCCAGTGCAAACTGCCATTCAAAGCGCAGCCAGATGTAGACAAGAACGGCACCGATGGCCAAGACAACCGCGATGACAGCTGTCTGGATCAGCTCGCCCGACACTTTTGGGCCAACGGATTCGACACTTTCAAAGGGCAGTTTTAGTCCGGGGTCTGCGGCAGCCAGCGCTTCGCCGACCTGGGTAATCACGTCTGCAGTGACCGCTTCGGCGTCTTCCTGAGCCTGAATACGGATCATCGCGACATTTTCATCGGGACCGAAGCTTGGATCAAAAATCTCGGTGATGGTGACGTCACCCAGTTGCAACGGAGACAAAGCATCGCGATAAACACCCACGTCGATTGCTTGCGTGCTTTGGGTCCGGATCGTGGTGCCGCCCCGGAAGTCGATCCCGAAATTCAGCCCCTGCAGCAGAAATGAGGTGAACGCGATCACCATCATCAGACCGGAAATTCCAAGCCAGATTTTCCAGCGACTGAAAAAATCGAACGAGGTGTTCTGGGGTACGAGTTTCAGTCTCATGTCAAACCTCGATCGTTTTCGGTCGGCGGCGTTCGAACCACATGACAACCATCAGGCGCGTCACGAAGATCGCGGTGAAGACGGATGTCAGGATACCCAGGCCCAGAGTGATCGCGAACCCGCGCACAGGGCCGCTGCCCATGGCAAACAGGATAACGGCGGTGATGAAAGTGGTTATGTTGGCGTCCAGAATGGCCGACAACGCCTTTTCATAGCCCAGATCGATGGCGCGGGCCGGACCTCTGGCGGATTTCAGTTCTTCGCGGATACGTTCAAAGATCAGCACGTTGGCATCCACTGCCATACCGACCGTCAGAACGATCCCCGCAATCCCCGGCAGTGTCAGGGTTGCGCCGATCAGGGACAGCAAGCCGAACAACAAGCCCACGTTGATGATCAGCGCGATATTGGCGAAGACACCGAACAGGCCATAGCTGAGCGCCATGAAGGTCAGTACGGCAACAAAGGCCACGATTGTGGCAACTTTGCCTGCGTCGATACTGTCCTGCCCCAGTTCGGGGCCGATGGTGCGTTCTTCCAGGAATTCTAGCCCTGCAGGCAAAGCACCGGCACGCAGCAGGACGGCCAGATTGGTGCTTTCCTCGACGGTGAAGTTACCGGTGATGATGCCCGACCCGCCCGGGATATGGCTTTGGATCACGGGGGCCGAGATCACTTCGTCATCCAGCACGATGGCAAAGGGTGCGCCGATGTTGTCACGGGTATAATCCCCAAACTTGCGCGCACCGGATGTGTTGAACCGGAAGTTGACCGCAGGGCGGCCGTTCTGATCGAAGGACGGCTGGGCGTCGACCAGTTCCTCTCCTGTCACGACCGGAGCGGATTCGATGTTGTAATAAACTTCGTTTTCGTCAATCGACGGCACGATTTTTTCACCGACGCCTGCGACGGCATCCGGATCGGTTCCGCGCCCGACAACCGGATTAAACGTCAACTGTGCCGTTGTTCCGATGATTTCCTTAAGTTCGCCCGCACTGCCGATACCCGGCACCTGAATCAGGATACGATCCGTCCCCTGACGCTGGATTGTGGGCTCTCGCGTACCGACTTCGTCGATCCGGCGGCGGATGATTTCCAGCGCCTGACGCACCGTGCGATCATCCGAGGCCAGTTTTTCTGCCTCGGACAGTTGAACAACAATCGTGTCGCCATCCGCGCGGGCTTCGATATCTGTGGCACCTACACCTGTCAGGGTCTGCACCTGCCGGGCCAGACCGCGAACAACCTCCAACGCCTGTGGCATTCCTTCGGGCTGGCTGATGCGCACGCGAATCTCATCCGCGGCCGAGTCCTGACGGCGGATGGTTCCCACCGTGGCACGTTCATCGCGCAGCGCGTCGCGGATTTCCGGCCACATCGCCTCCATCCGGGATTCGTAGACGTCCTGCACCTGAACTTCAGCCAGCAGATGCGCACCGCCGCGCAGGTCGAGGCCAAGATTGACCAGGGATGACGGCAGCCAGTTCGGCCATTGCGCGGCTTCAGCCTGCTTCTGCGGCGTGTCATTGCCCAGCTCGATCGCAGCCTTGGCGTCGTTGGATTGCTCGACCCGCGTGTAAAACGCGTTTGGCAGGGCCATGAGCAGACCGGTCACGCAGACCAGCCAGATCAGAACCCGCTTCCAGGTATCAAATTGCAGCATTACCCTGCCTTTTCAAGGAATTGTCGCGCGAAGTTACTTCGCCGGCTCGGTCTTGTTCAGAACCTGGGCGATAGTCGATTTGACCACGCGAATCTTGACGCCCTCAGCGATTTCGACCTCGATCTCGTTATCGCCTTCCTTGACCTTCGATACCTTGCCGATCACGCCCCCTTGAGTGATCACCTGATCACCCCGACGCACGGCATCGACCATGGCCTGATGTTCCTTCATCTTCTTTTGCTGCGGGCGGATCAGCAGGAAATACATGATCGCGAAGATCAGGATCAGCGGGAGAAACTGGGCGATTGCGCCACCATCCATGGGACATTCCTTTGTTCTAGTCTTGCGGCACAGTTCCGCAAATTTGGGCGGAACCTATGCTTTGAAATGTCGGTTTGCAAGCAAAGGCGGTCATGTAACCCACCTGAATATTGGCATGTCCCGGCAACCACGGGCAAAGCGTTGCAGATATGCCCTAGGAACATAACCGAAACCGGGTATAGTTTGTCCGAAGGGGGACACATGACACGGCCGCTCAAGCCTTTCCTTTCGTTGCTTTATTTACTGACTGCCCTGTCGGTGACCGTGTGGCTTTCCGGTGCGGCCCTGTCGCAGGAAGCACCCGCGGAATCCCCCCTGACCGAGACGGCGGAACCAGACACGTTCATGGCCCCGGTCATCGTGGACGGGGACGTTCTGTTTCAGGTGCGAGGATCAAGCGCCCTGCCTGCTCCGGAGCGCGCCGAGGGCGTACAGGACAAGATCATTGCGGTTGCGGAAGCGTCGGAAGCACCTTTGGTCGAGATCACCTATGAAGAGACCCAGTTTGGCATCTGGATTCTGGCCGATGATCAAAGAATCTCGATCGTTACCAAGGCTGACGCTGAACTGGATCAGATGGAACTAAGTGTTCTGAGCGTTTTGCATGGCAATGCGATCAAACAGTCCATCGAGGCGTACCGAGCCAACCGAACCGACCAAGCGCGTGTTTCCGGTGCCATAGAAGCGGCCGCCTGGACGTTGGGATTTGTCCTGTTTGTTGTCACTATCCTGTGGCTGCACCGTCGGATCAGGCGTCGCACATTGAAGCTGGTAAAACGCTACTTAAAGGATGTCGAAACGGCGACGGCCAAAAGCGTTCAGGCCGAAGCAATTGCGGCCCTTATCCGCTATGGTCTGAACTTCGTGCTGCTGGTTATCTTCTTTCTCGGCTTCTACTATTACCTGTCCTTTGTACTTTTGGCTTTTGCGGAAACCAGATACTTCGCACAGCTTCTGCTGACTTATCTGACAGAGCCCGTGCTGCTGATTTTCCGGGGCATCCTCAGCTATATCCCCAATCTGATCATGCTGGGCCTGATCACATGGGTCACGCTGTATATCATCAAAGGTCTGCGCGTGTTCTTTGATGCGGTCGAAGCCGGTTCATTCGAAATAGGCGATTTCGAAAAACACTGGGTCAACCCGACGTTCAACATTGCCCGTGTCGCCGTCATTCTGATCGCGCTGGTTTTTGCGGTTCCCTATATTCCGGGCTCAGATTCTGCCGCGTTCCAGGGATTGACCATTCTGGTCGGCGCCATGCTGTCTTTGGGCGCGAATTCGGTCGTGTCCAATATGCTGGCCGGGCTGTTTGTGATTTACCGCAGGTCTACCTCGATCGGCGACCGCATACAGATCGGAGACCATATCGGCGATGTCGTTCAGATCAAACTGATGGAGACCCATCTTAAGTCGATCAAGAACGAGCTGATTTCAATCCCCAATGCACAGTTGATGAATTCAGATGTCGTGAACTTTTCGAAGAAAACTGATGGTAACGGGCTGTTGCTGCACACGACCGTTGGCATCGGCTACGAAGAACCCCCTGAAAAGGTTGAGGCGATGCTGATTGAGGCCGCCAACCGCACCAAAGGTATCAAGGCCAATCCTGAACCTTTTGTGTTGTGGACCGCGTTGGCCGATTACGCGATCAACTATCAGATCAACGGCTATAGCACCCGCGGCAGCATCATTCCCAAAATCCGCTCGGACCTGCATCGAAACATTGTTGCGGTATTTAACGAAAACAATGTGCAGATCATGACGCCTTCTTATGTGGCTGACCCGCCTGAGCCTAAAATACCGGCCGGGGCATGGGAGGGCCATCTGGCGCATGAAACCCACGAAGACGCTGATAAGTCGTAACCGGTGCTACACCCTGCCCCGCAGATGGTGCATAAGCGGGTTCAGTGATTCACGCATTCAAGGATCTGAGACATGCACGACATCCGCGCCATTCGCGAAAACCCTGCCGCTTTCGACGCCGCCCTAGCGCGCCGTGGGGACGCGCCGGTGTCGTCAGATCTGCTGAGGCTGGACGAAAGCCGGCGTTCCAAGATTCTGGCTGCCGAAACCGCACAGGCCGAACAAAACAAGGCCAGCAAGGAAGTCGGTGCAGCCAAAGGGCGCGGCGACGAGGCTGAATTCGAACGCCTGCGCGCGCTGGTCGCCGAGAAAAAGGCCGAAGTCGCCCGGATGCAGACCGAGGCCAAGGATCTGGATGCCTTGCTTACCGATCAACTGGCCCGCATCGCCAACCTGCCCGCCGATGACGTGCCGCAAGGCGCGGACGAAAACGACAATGTCGAAGTCAACCGCTGGGGCACCCCGCGCGATTTTAGCTTTGCACCGAGAGAGCACTACGACATTCCCGCCGTCGCAGCCGCAATGGATTTCGAAACCGCCGCCAAAACCAGCGGCAGCCGGTTTGTGAACCTGTCCAAGGGGGTTGCCCGGCTCCACCGTGCGCTGGCCCAGTTCATGTTGGACACACATATCGACAAGAACGGTCTGACAGAAATGCAGACACCGGTTCTGGTTCGGGATGAGGCGATGTATGGCACTGATAAACTGCCTAAATTCGGTGACGACAGCTATCAGACGACCAATGGCTGGTGGCTGATCCCGACCTCCGAGGTCACGCTGACCTATTCAGTGGCCGGTGACATTCTTGAAGAGTCTGCCCTGCCCATCCGTATGACCGCCCATACCGTCTGTTTCAGGTCCGAGGCCGGAAGTGCGGGCAAGGACACCGCGGGGATGCTGCGCCAGCACCAGTTCGAAAAGGTCGAGATGGTCTCGATCACCCATCCCGACGCGTCAGACGATGAGCAAAAGCGCATGTTGCGCTGCGCCGAGGATCTGCTGGAACAGCTGGGTATCCCCTATCGCACTGTTGTTTTGTGCACCGGTGATATGGGCTTTGGCGCGCGCCGCACCTATGACATCGAAGCGTGGCTGCCCGGACAGGACACCTATCGCGAGATCAGCTCGGTCTCGACCACAGGTGCGTTTCAGGCGCGTCGGATGAATGCCCGGTTCAGGCCTGAAAGTGGTGGCAAACCCGAATTTGTTCATACTCTGAACGGTTCCGGTCTGGCTGTCGGGCGTTGTCTGATCGCAGTTCTGGAGAATGGGCAGAATGAAGATGGCACTGTTTCGCTGCCCGAGGTACTTGGCCCCTATCTGGGCGGCAAGCTGACCCTGCAACTTGACGGTACTTTGGCCTGACACACAAAACCGGCACCGTCAGGCACCGGTTAGGACATCAACTGAAGGCGAAGAGGTTTTATTTCTTCGCTTTTTTCTTGTCCTTCTTCTTTCCGCCTTTCTTGCCGTCTTTCTTTTTTCCGTCCTTTTTTGACTTTTTGTCCTTTTTGGACTTGGCTTTCACCTTGTCCTTGGCCTTGGAAAAGGCGGCTTCCATCTCTTTGCGCTTCTTCGCGGCTTTTTCGGCCTTAGCCTTGGCTTTGACCTTTTTCTTTTCAGCAGCCTCGGCTTTTTCGGCGGCTGCTTTTTCTTCTGCTGCCTTGCGTGCGGCTTCCTCGACCCGTTTCTCGGCTGCGGCTGCGGCGATTGTTTTGCGGGGTGCGGCTTTGCGTGCGGTCGGTCTGCGCGCCGCCGGAGTCCGGGCCGCAGTTCGGCGTGTTGCCGGTTTCGCAGCCGCCGGTTTTGCAGCAACGGCATCTTTGGCAGATGCAATCAAAACCAACGCGCGCGCCTCACCGATCCGAGGGACCTTGACCAAATCAGCAGGAGTGGCCTTGGCTATCGCCTCGGCCGTCTTGAAGCCATTGGCAACAAGGGCCTGGCCAAGCGCCTCTCCTACACCTTTTATGTCGGTCACAGCGGTCATTATAGGTCCTCTCTCTGTCTCGTTACCGGCTCGTATATACAAAAGATACACGAGCCCGCAAGCTGTGTGGTGGTCGCCCCTGTTCTGCCAGCTTAGTTATGGGCAAGACCAGCGGCTCGGTTGTCTCTCGGAAAGGGTACGAGGCGCTTAGCATCTTCGTCCCATAGCTTCAGGTTCAATGCTGCCACGGCCTCGGGAAATTTGATCCGGCGGGGGGTATATTCCGGCGGCAGGTTATAGTGGCAGGCACGCAGGCGATATGATGGGATACGCGCGTTGAAATGGTGGATGTCATGCAACGTGATGCAAGCCACAGCCATATCGAACCACCATCCGAAATCCAGCGCGGATGACCCCTCAAGCGCTGCTGTCTGAGGATTCAGGTCAGGGCGGCGATCCCAATAGGTATCTTCGAAGTTGTGCTGAAGATAAACGAGGAAGACGCCCAGCATTCCACCCAAAAAGGAAAACACCAGCCAGACCCAAATGCCCGTCATACCCGCGATCAGATACAACAATCCAAGAAAAACAACAATCGACAGGTTGTGCAACACCACACCTTTGGCGCCAAAACGCGCCGTATTCTTGGGCCAGCGGTATCGGATGAAGTAGGTGAACAACGCGCCGACCGGAACCAGGATGAACGGATTGCGATACAGCCGGTAAAACAAACGTGTTTTCCAATCAGCTGCATTCCACTCTCGCAGGGTCATCGTGTGAATTTCACCTGTCTCGCGGTGCTCAAGATTTCCGATGCCCGCATGGTGCAGATTGTGGTTCTGTTTCATCACCTCGAACGGGGCGAAAGTGAAGGGAGACAGACCATGCCCTGCCCATTCGTTTTGCATACGTGTCTCGAACAGAGAGTGGTGCCCGCAATCATGTTGCAGCACATAAAGCCGTACTGCGGCAAAGGCGAACACGATCCCGGCGGGTATCATGATGTACCATCGATCAACAAAGGTGATCGCAACGGTCAGCGACGCGAAATACACCGCAAATGTGCCAAAATAACTTGCCGCGGCCAATCTGTTGTCCTGCACCGCGTAATGTCTTGTATATTCCCTCAAATCCATCCAGCCGTCTCCTTACGATGGCCGTTCAGTTTTCTGTTCAAATCTAGGTGCGGCTAATCCGCGTGCAAGCAGTGCGTGCCCAAACAAATGCACACGCATGAATGCTAGCGTGGAGAACAGAAACTGTCACGCCCCCGTGAGGTAAGATGCTGAAAATTGGCGCAGTTACGCGCGGCCCTTGAGATGCTTGGCCAATGCGCCCGCATTTTTCTTGCGCCGCCCCTTATATGGGTTCTTGTCGCCCTGCCCGCGCAGCGTCAGACGGATTGGGGTGCCAGGCATGTCAAAGTCCTGACGCAACCCGTTGACCAGATAGCGGGTATAGCTTTCGGGCATCTTATCGGGATGAGAACACATCACAACAAAACCCGGCGGCCGCGTTTTGGCCTGGGTCATATAGCGCAGCTTGATGCGGCGGCCCTGCGGGGCCGGCGGCGGGTGCTGTTCCAGCATGGCAGTCAGCCACCGGTTCAACGCCGCGGTTGGCACACGGCGGTTCCAGACATCATGGGCGCGCAAGATGGCGGCGCGCAATCTCTCCAGACCGCGACCCGTTTTCGCCGAGACGGTGACCAGAGGGGCACCGCGCAGCTGCGGCAGCAAGCGATCAAAGGCTTCTTTCAGTTCCCGCAGCTTTTCCTGCTTGTTTTCCTCGACGTCCCACTTGTTTACAGCAACGACAACAGCCCGGCCTTCGCGTTCGGCCAAATCGGCAATTCTCAGGTCCTGTTGTTCAAATGGAATGGCTGCGTCCAGCAGTACGACGACAACCTCGGCGAACTTCACCGCGCGCAGACCGTCTGACACCGAAAGCTTTTCCAGCTTTTCCTGTACCTTTGCTTTCTTGCGCATTCCCGCCGTATCAAAGATCCGCATCGGAGTGCTTTCTCCGTCCGGGTCGGCCCAATCGATCCGCAGGCTGATAGCGTCACGGGTGATCCCGGCCTCGGGCCCGGTCAACAGGCGGTCTTCGCCGATGATCTTGTTGATCAGCGTGGACTTGCCCGCATTCGGACGGCCAACCACGGCCACCTGCAAAGGCTTGGCAGCGGTGATCAGGGGCATTTCGCCCTCACCGTCTTCATCCAACTCAATATCTGTTTCCGGGGCTTCTTCGACCTGCTTTTCCTCGGCTGCATCCGCCAATGGCATCAGCTGAGCATAAAGGTCGGTCATCCCCTCGCCATGTTCACCCGACATGCGCACCGGTTCACCCAGACCCAGATTGTATGCCTCGAGAACCCCGGCATCCGCTGCGCTGCCTTCAGCCTTGTTGGCCGCAAGGATCACGTGCTTGGACCGCTTGCGCAGGATTTCTGCAAACATCTCATCCGTGGGCGTCAGCCCGACCCGCGCGTCGATCATAAACAGGCAGACATCGGCCATGTCCACGGCGCGCTCGGTCAGGCGGCGCATCCGGCCCTGCAAACTGTCATCTGTCGCGTCTTCAAGCCCGGCCGTGTCGATCACGGTAAAGCGCAGATCGCCCAGACGCCCTTCGCCCTCGCGCAAGTCACGCGTCACACCAGGCTGGTCGTCGACCAGGGCCAGACGTTTGCCCACGAGGCGGTTGAACAATGTGGATTTGCCCACATTCGGGCGCCCCACGATGGCGAGGGTCAGCGACATGATACTCTACTTTCAAGACTCAAGTTGCGCCCTTTAACGCATCTTGCCGTCAACGGAAAGCGTGTAGATCACCTTTGGTCGAAACAACATACAGCGTCTGCCCGGCCACAACAGGGGATGCTGTCGCGCCTCCGGGAACCTCAGCCTGATGTACCAGTGTTCCGTCAACTGGATTGAAGAACCGCAGATACCCGTCGTTGGACGCAACCACGATACGACCCCCGGCCAGAATTGGGCCGTAGTGCGCGAAGATCGGTCCCCGGCGGCCACGCTTGTCCTTGACAAAGCCCGGCAGGTCCTGCGCCCAGATGACAGACCCGTCTGCCGCGTTCAGGCGCACCAGCTGGCTGCGATCACTGATCAGGAAAATGCTGTTGCCCGCAGGCCAGACAGTATCGACCGCACCTTCATCCGCCGTCCACTGGCGCTCACCGGAAGCGGCATCAAATGCGACGGTCCGACCCGAGTGATTGCCGATGTAGATACTGTTGCCAACAACCATCGGACCGCCGGTCACATCGACGATTTGTGCCGCAGCGCGCCCGCGACGCCCCCCTGCCACAGACGCGTTCCATCGACGGATACCGCCGCGGCGGAACGTGGCGGCTACGTCGCCCGAGCCAAAGGCAAATACGGCCAGATCAGACGCAATTGCAGGCGCAGGCGCACCCAGAACGTTCCCGACGCTGGGTGTGCCTTCGAATTGCCAGGCTATGCGTCCGTCCTTGGTGTTTACAGCCCACCCTGTTTCGTCTCCGGCCACAACGTATAACAGCCCGTCGTTCACCAGCGGTGCGCCGCTGCCAGTCGCCTCCAAGCGTTTTTGCCAGCGCACAGAACCCGATTTGGCGTCCAGCGCAGTCAGCCGACCGAACCCTGACGACACATAAAGGACGCCGTCGGCATAAGCCAAACCACCACCTGTTGCATCCGAGTCGCCATCACTTGGCGGGATCAGGTCGGTCTCCCATGCCAACTGCCCCTGCGGTGTGACCGCTGAAACGGTCGCCCCCGAATCCAGTGTAAAAATCAATCCTCCCGCAACCACCGGCTCGGCGGTAATGCGCTGCTTGCGCGAGTCGCCCTGCCCGATCGAAACTGACCAGATCCGCTGTGGAGTCGCGCGCAAGGCGGCATGCGTGGTCCGGTACGCGGGCGTTCCCGGACTTTGGGACCAGCTGGCGTTGACCTGTTGCCCCGGCAGGCTGATCGGTTGCGAGCCGCGCTTTTCGACCGTTTCAAGATCTGAAACAGGGCGAATATCCTCGCGTTCACCCGGCAGAATGGCTTCGGGCGGCTCACAGGCCGCCAATGCGGTCAGGGCCAGCGCCGCAAAAGGCATTCCCGTGCGGGAAAAAAATCTTTTTACCATGATACTCCGAACTCACCTGTCGTTAAGTCTTTTGTCCCGCCTGGTCAGCCTTGCTGCGCCACCAATGGTTCAGGTTCCCCACCCAAAGCAATGATCATTTGCGCGGCGCGCTGTTGCAGGTCGATACCCACCTCGGCATCCTGCCGCAGCGCCTGCAACCGGTCCAGCGCAGCATCGACATTGCCGTCGGCCACGTCAATCAGGGCCAACTGTTCTTCCGCCAGCAACCGCAGAGGAGCTCCGGGGGATGCCAACGCCTCGAACTGCTGACGCCGGTCGGCGGCAGGCAAGGTGTCACCCTGCAAAAGCAGCGATTTGAAGCTTGCTATCGCGCGGTAAATCTCGGGCAGGTCGCCCTGAACGGCCACCGCGTTCAGGCTGTTGACCGCGTCCTCTCGGGATCCGGATTCGACCTGTGACGCGGACAGCAACATATCCAGCACTGCTTTCCCGCCCGGTGACATCGCCTCTGCCTGCGCAAGACCAGCAGCCCTTGCAGCCGGGTCATTTTCGGACAACGCAGCAAGAATGGTGTCACCCAATTGCTGAGCTTGCGCCGTGTCCCGCGCCTTGCGGTATTCATTGAAAGCGGCACCGCCTACGATCAACACGACGGCGACGACACCCACCCAGCCCCAGCGGCGCAGCAACAGATAGATCCGGTCGCGGCGCACCTCTTCGGTGACCTCATCAATGAAACTGTCAATATCGCTCATCCAAGCCCCCGGGCTGTCTATCTTGTATAAGTGCGCCATGTCATACCCCGGCACCAACGCCAAGCCAAGGGTTCGATTTTGCACATTTTGACCGCTTTGCTTCCCTCTTGCGAAAAAATGCAAACCGAACTATTCAGTTCAGTATGGAAAAGATGCCGAACAGACCCCATTTCATGGCGTGACAGCCCAAGTATTAATGGCGCAGATTCTTAGGAGAAACACTGTATGCGTTTGATTTCATTCATCAACGCCCTTCTCGTGATTGTTGCACTGTATTTTCTGGTGTTTGAACGTGACACCTTGTTCGCCTTTGCCGGACGCGGTGATGCCGTGGAAGCAACACAAGACGAAGCAGCAGAAACCGAAAACTCCGATATCTCTGCCGTGGGCGTTGTCGCCGTGCGCTCGCAAGCGCGCGAAATTGACAGCGCCGTGCTGCTGCGTGGTCAGACCAAGGCGAACCGGCAGGTCGAAGTGCTTTCAGAAACCACGTCCACCGTTATCTCTGAGCCCAAACGCAAAGGTGCGTTTGTAGAGGCCGGTGACATATTATGCGAACTTGATCCCGGCACGCGCCCGGCACAACTGGCCGAAGCCATGGCGGGCAAACTGGAAGCCCAGAGCCGCATCCCCGAAGCCGAAGCACGCCTGACAGAGGCACATGCGCTTGTGGCCGAGGCCGAGATCAATCTGACTGCCTCGCGCAAACTGGCTGAAACCGGATATGCGTCGGAAACCCGCCGCATCTCCAGCGAAGCGGTGATGAGCTCTGCGAAAGCAGGTGTGAAAACAGCCGAAGCCGGGTTGGAAGCCACGCGTGCAGGTATCGAAGCCGCCGCAGCAGCAGTCGAGGCCGCACAGCGAGAGGTTGGCCGCCTGACCATCAAAGCCCCCTTCAAGGGCTTGCTGGAAAGCGACACTGCAGAACTGGGCAGCCTGATGCAACCCGGATCACTTTGCGCGACAGTCATTCAACTGGACCCGATCAAGCTGGTCGGCTTCGTGCCCGAGACCGAAGTCAATCGGGTGCTTGTTGGGTCCGAAGCATCGGCAACACTTGTAACCGGTCGGCAACTGGGCGGTCGGGTCACGTTCCTCAGCCGTTCAGCGGACGAGACAACACGTACATTTGAGGTGGAAATCACCGTTCCGAACCCAGACTTGACCATTCGCGACGGTCAGACCGCCACCATCCTCATCGCGGCTGAAGGAACGAAAGCCCACCTGCTGCCGCAATCGGCGCTGACACTCAGCAACGAAGGAAAATTGGGTGTGCGCACAGTTGGCGCAGGCAACGTTGTTGACTTCATGCCAGTCCGCATCCTGCGCGACACCGCCGAAGGTGTCTGGATCGACGGCCTACCGGAAACGGTTGATATCATCGTGGTCGGGCAGGAATTCGTGATCCGCGGTGTTACCGTTGCACCAACTTATCGGGAAGCCTCGCAATGACGGGTATCGTCGCATGGGCCGCAGGCAGGGCCCGAATGGTAATGGCGTTTATCGCCATTTCACTGGTCGTAGGCGGCTTTGCCTACGTCTCGCTTCCGAAAGAGGGTGAACCGGATATTGAAATCCCTGCCCTTTTCGTTTCGGTGCAGTTTCCCGGGATTTCAGCGGAAGATTCGGAAAACCTTCTGGTCAAGCCAATGGAGACCGAACTGGCGGATCTCGACGGGCTCAAGGAAATGTCTTCGACTGCGGCCGAAGGCTATGCCGGGGTCGCGCTGGAGTTTGAATTCGGCTGGGACAAGACCTCGA
Organism: Ruegeria sp. SATB027; assembly: GCF_059613825.1. Classification (NCBI taxonomy): domain Bacteria; kingdom Pseudomonadati; phylum Pseudomonadota; class Alphaproteobacteria; order Rhodobacterales; family Roseobacteraceae; genus Ruegeria; species Ruegeria sp. SATB027. The sequence continues at coordinate 52,824 of NZ_JBXWTH010000047.1, read as the reverse complement.
TCATGGCGGACGTGCGCGATGCCATGAACACGGCCCAGGCTGATTTCCCTGAAGGTGCGGAACAATACTCGCTGACGGAAATCAACTTTTCCGAGTTCCCGATCGTCATCGTCAACCTGACGGGGGCCGTTCCGGAACGCACAATGGCCCGTGTCGCCAAGGATTTGCAGGACGAGCTTGAGGCGCTGGATTCCGTTCTCGAAGCGGGTATCGCGGGCAATCGTGACGAGTTGCTTGAGGTCGTGATCGACCCACTGCGGCTTGAAGCATACAACGTGACCGCGGCCGAGTTGATCAATGTCGTGCGAAACAACAACCAGTTGATCGCAGCGGGCGAAGTCGAAACCGCACAGGGTACATTCTCGGTCAAGATCCCATCGTCATTCAAAACGGCGCAGGATGTCTATGCCTTGCCGGTCAAGGTCAATGGCGACCGGGTTGTAACGCTGGGTGAGCTTGCACAGATCAACTACACTTTTGAAGATCGCGAAGGTACCGCCCGCTTCAACGGCGAGGCGACCGTCGCGCTGCAGGTTGTCAAACGCAAGGGTTTTAACCTGATCGACACCGTTACGCAGGTGAAGGAAACCATTGCTGAGGCCAAGACCAAATGGCCGCCCGAGCTTCAGGCGGCGGTCGAGCTTGGGACATCGAACGACCAGAGCCGCATTGTCGGTTCGATGGTCAGCCAGCTTGAAGGCTCGGTTCTGACCGCAATCGCCCTGGTGATGATCGTGGTTCTGGCCTCTTTGGGTACGAGGGCCGCGCTTTTGGTCGGTTTTGCAATCCCGACCTCGTTCCTTCTGTGTTTCGCGTTTCTTGCGGTCATGGGCATCAGTATCTCGAACATCGTTATGTTCGGCCTCATCCTGGCCGTGGGGATGCTGGTCGACGGTGCCATCGTGGTGGTGGAATACGCAGACAAACGCATCAAGGAAGGTGTCGGCCCGATGCATGCCTATGTCGAGGCGGCCCAACGTATGTTCTGGCCCATCGTATCCTCGACCGCGACGACGCTATGTGCCTTTCTGCCCATGCTGTTCTGGCCCGGTATTCCGGGTGAATTCATGGGGATGCTGCCGGTCACGCTGATCTTTGTTCTGTCGGCTTCGCTGATTGTGGCGCTGATCTACCTGCCGGTCATGGGAGGCGTTTCGGGGCGTCTGAGCCGCGTTTTCGACCGGTCTTCGAACTGGCTCCGGGCGCGTACCCGGTGGTGGGTTCGGGCAGTGATGGTACCCCCGTCGCTCTACATGATTTTCCTGGGTGCGATGCAAGTTCTGAACCCTGACTATCTGCTGCCCGGAGGAGTGATCGCAGGTGCCCTGCTGTTCCTGTTCGGGGCCTTTGCCGGGTCTGTAACGCTGAGCGCAGCCAAGTTCGAGCGGGCGGAAGAAAACCACGTTCACACGGCGGACGAACACACACCTTTCGGACATGTGATCGGGTTCCTTGTCGGCAACCCGATTATGCCGATTGTGTCGCTGGCGGCAGTTTTCTCTGCCGTATATTTCGTGACCTTCGTCTGGTTCCCGCAGGAATCCCGAGGTGTCGAATTCTTTGTTGAAAGCGAACCGGAACAGGCAACTGCTTACGTCCGTGCCCGTGGCAACCTGTCACTGGCTGAAAAAGACGAGATGGTGCTGCAGGCCGAACAGATCATTGGATCTCACCCGGCAGTAATCAACGTCTTTTCCTTTGCAGGCGAAGGCGGTCTGAACCAGAACACCGGCGGCGCGCAGGCACCGGCGGACACGGTGGGGCGCGTCCAGTTTGAAATTATCCCATGGGAAGATCGCCCGAACGTTTCGGAATCCGCTTTGTGGGGATTGTTTGAGCGCCACTTTGTGGCACCCGAATATGATGGCGATTACGTAATCGACGATCTCAACGCCAAACTGGCGACAATACCCGGTATCGTTGTTGAAATCCTGGCATTGGAACAGGGCCCGGCCTCGGCCAAGCCCGTTCACCTGCGCATCAAGGGGGACGGTTGGGACGAACTGACATCGGCCACCGTCACCGCGCGCCAGGTCTTTGACGAAACGCCGGGGCTGATCAAAACCGAAGACACCCTACCCTTGCCGGGCATCGATTGGCAGATTGATGTCGACGTGGCAAAGGCCGGCCGGTTCGGTGCTGATGTGGCAACCGTCGGTGCCATGGTGCAGCTGGTGACACGCGGCATCCTGCTGGGTGAGATGCGCCCCGACAGCACGGATGAAGAGATCGAGATCCGTGTCCGATTGCCGGAACAGGATCGCGTGCTGTCGACATTGGACACGCTCAAGGTCCGCACGCCGGACGGGTTGGTTCCGCTGTCGAACTTCGTGACCCGGGAACCCGTGGCCAAACTGGCCCAGATCAACCGTGTCGACCAGCAACGTTATTATGACGTCAAGGCGGATGTCGAACCGGGGCTGAGCAAGGTTGTGACCAAAGGGCCGGACGGGAAAGAAGAACGTCTGGCTGTAATGCGTGAGGTGACCGACGGTTATACTCCTACCGGCACCGTGCTGGACGGCGACGGTGGAAAGTCCTACGAACTGGTTCAACTGACCGGTGCAGAGAGTATTGACCAACTGCGTAGCACGATTGACGCAGGAGACGCGCAGTTCGCCCTGATCAACCCGAATGAGCGGATCGCAGTTCTGACCGAATGGTTGGAAACCAGCCCCTTCGCCAACTCGATCAGCTGGCAATGGACCGGTGATCAGGAAGAGCAGGAAGAATCCGGCGCATTTCTGGTGAACGCCTTCATGGGCGCATTGGGGCTGATGTTCGTGATCCTGCTGGCCCAGTTTAACTCGTTCTACAATTCGGTGCTGGTGCTGTTGGCAGTTGTTCTTTCGACCACCGGGGTTCTGATCGGCATGATCGTGATGGAGCAACCCTTCTCGATCATCATGACCGGCACCGGCATCGTTGCGCTGGCGGGAATTGTGGTGAACAACAACATTGTTCTGATCGATACCTATCAGGAATACAGCGCCTATATGCCAAGGATCGATGCAATCGTCCGCACTGCGGAATCCCGCATCCGCCCGGTTCTGCTGACTACGTTGACGACGATGGCCGGTCTGACCCCGATGATGTTTGGGCTTTCGCTGGACTTTATCAATGGCGGCTATTCCATCGACAGTCCCACTGCCCTGTGGTGGAAACAGCTGGCCACAGCGGTTGTCTTCGGTCTTGGCATCGCCACTGTTCTTACACTGATCGTGACGCCGTCGCTTCTGGCACTGCGTGTCTGGGTGACAACTTACGCTGTCTGGCTCAGCCGCGGGCTTGCCCGTGTGACTGCGGGGCGGTCCAGTCAGATCGCGCAGGACATGGCTATTGGTCGCTCGGCCCGCAAACTACAGGCGACCGAGATTGTGTGGGACGAACCGTCACAATCCGAAGTCCGGTCACGAGACGAGCCTATAGATCAGGTTCCGGGATCGCCGCTTAAAGCCGCAGAATAAGAATGAAAGGACCGGGATTTCCGGTCCTTTTCGTTTTCTGTCGTCACAATCTGGACCATGTCTGGTGCGCGCAAATCGCGTGTTCACAGCCTTTGACCATGAGCTTGTTTCCCTGCAACGTCATCTGAGGAACAGCGTCAACGTCGATCAGGGGAACCCAGAACTCACCCCCGCCGTATTTTCCACCGCCTTCGCTCGACACATCCCAGAACAGCTTTTTCCCAATATTCGGCGTTTGAACCTCCTTGCCTGATGAATCAAAAGCCGAAAGTATCGTGCCGCAGAACTTGCCCGCGCAGGCGGATATCTTGATATGCGAGATCAGGTTCTTGCGATCAGGCTCGGTCTTCCAAACGCCCTCGATCGGGTCAGCTGCGACCATAGCCGGAAGAAGAACCGCAACAGCGACAGGTACTATTCGTCTTGCTAATCCATTGATCATGGCGTTCCCCTTCATGCACGGCGCATCCTAGCACATTCCGCAGGGCAAGATGAGCCCCTCAGGCGGCCTCACTGTCCGACTGCTGGCGGTTCCACAGTTGAGCATATCGCCCAGACCGTGCCAACAGCTCGTCATGTGTGCCCTGTTCGATGATCTCACCGGCCTCAAGAACAACAATCCGATCAGCCTCGGCAATGGTGCTGAGGCGATGGGCAATCGTGATCACGGTCCGCCCTTCCCCTGCGCGCGCCAGCGCATCCTTGATGTCCTGTTCCGTGTCGGTATCCAGGGCCGAGGTCGCCTCGTCCAGCAACAGGATCGGAGGGTTCTTCAGCAATGTCCGCGCTATGCCAACCCGTTGCTTTTCGCCGCCGGACAGTTTCAGACCGCGCTCACCCACCATGGTGTCGTACCCGTCGGGCAGCGAAGTGATAAAGTCATGAATCTGGGCGGCGCGGGCTGCGGCCTCGACATCCCCAGGGGTGGCATCGTCGCGCCCATACGCAATGTTGTAGCGAATGGTGTCGTTAAACAGCACTGTATCCTGTGGCACAACGCCGATCGCTGCATGCAGGCTGGTCTGGGTCACATTCCGCACATCCTGCCCGTCGATCTTCAGCGCGCCTTTGGTCACGTCGTAAAACCGAAACAACAGCCGCCCGATGGTCGACTTGCCAGACCCAGTCGCCCCGACGATTGCGACCGTCTGTCCGGCCGGAACCATCAAGGAAACACCCTTGAGGATTTCCCTTTCGGGGTCATACCCAAAATGCACATCTTCAAGTGTGACCTCACCACCTTTGACCGCAAGCTCGGGTGCATCGGGCTGATCGGTGACTTCGGCAGGTTGTTCGAGCAGATCAAACATCTGCCCCATATCAACCAGCGATTGCCGGATCTCACGATAGACCGTCCCCAGAAAGTTCAGCGGTACGGTGATCTGGATCATGTAGGCGTTGACCATGACAAAATCGCCCACGGTCAGGTTCCCATTCTGAACGCCAATTGCGGCCAGAACCATGACTCCGATCAGGCCGCAGGTGATCAGGAAGGATTGGCCGAAGTTCAAAAACGCCAGCGAATAGGCGGTTTTCAGCGCCGCCCCGGCATAGGCTTTCATCGACACGTCGTAACGTGCAGCTTCGCGGGCTTCCGCGTTGAAATACTTGACGGTTTCGAAGTTCAGCAAACTGTCAATGGCGCGCTGATTGGCTTCGGTGTCCTGATCGTTCATCTCACGCCGCAGCTTTACCCGCCATTCGGTCACCGCGAAGGTGAACCAGATGTAAAGGCCGATGGTGACGGCGACGACCACCAGATACCAGACGTCGAACAACCACATCAGGATGATCGCAACCAACAACAGCTCAAGGATCAGCGGCCCGATCGAGAACAGCAGGAAGCGCAGCAGGAATTCAACGCCTTTGACGCCCCTCTCGATGATACGGCTCAACCCGCCGGTGCGGCGCGAGACGTGATAACGCATGGAAAGGTTATGGATATGTCTGAACGTCTCCAGTGCCAGCGCCCGCAAGGCCCGCTGTCCAACAGGGGCAAAGGCGGCGTCCCGCAATTGCTGGAACCCAACTGTCATCATGCGCGCCACGCCGTAGGCAACCGTCACGCCCACTGCGCCCAGCGCCAGCGGCGGCACGCCTTCACCTGCCAACGAGTCAACGGCGCCTTTGTAAAGGATCGGGGTATAGACCGCGATCAGTTTGGCCAGAACCAGCATCGCCATTGCGATAACCACGCGGCGCTTTACCCAAACCTCGTCCTGCGGCCAGAGGTAGGGCGCAACCTTGCGGATTGTGCGCCAGCCTGAACTGCGCTCGCCGCTCTGCACCCCGTCACTCGAGGCCATCGGAGATGTTCGTCTCATCACGTACCTTGTCTGCGGTCAGAGAAAGGCTCTGGCCCGCAAAGGACCAGCGCGTTGATTATTCCGGTATCGTAAAGATTTGCCCCGGATAGATCAGATCCGGGTCGCGGATCAAGTCGCGGTTGGCTTCGAACAGGCGCACATACAGGATGCCATCGCCAAAGCGGTCACGCGAGATCGCCCACAGCGTGTCACCCCGCTGCACAGTGACCGACCGAATTGCCGGGGCATTGTCCTGCGCGGCCGTTCCGTCACCGCCACCTGATGCTGCTTCCAAAACTTCCACAGGCTCGCGTTTGAAGGGGGTTTCGACCCGGCTGAGGACCTTCCCGTCCGTGTTCACCGCGTCAACACGCAACGTGTAAACACCGGGGTCGATACCGTCCAGATCACTCCGCCAGGATCCATCCTGTTCCGGAGCAAGGTCGGCAACCAGACGATTGTCCAGATACACCCTGATGGCCGCCCCGTCCTGTACTCGCCCGGTCAACTGGACATCACCGGTTTCGGAATACCCGATGGTATCCAGCGCGACCTGTTCCGGCGGGGTATCCCGAACCACGGGCGGTTGCACGAGTTCAACGCCTTCTTCGCCCGACCGCAGTACCGCGATCTGCTGACCCGTTTCAGATGTCTCTGCCGATGTCTCTGCCGATGTCTCTGCCGACTGGTCGGCAACCTGCGCTTCGCTGGCTTCTGGCGCGGTCGCCACAGGGTCTGATGTTTCGGTCTCAGCTGGGGTTTCGGTCTCTGGATCGACAACCGCCGAGGCTATCTGTTCTTCAGCTTCGGTTGTTTCGCCCTGATCAACAGCGTCAGTTTGCTGCGCAACCGGCTCTTCCTCGACCGGCTTCGGCAGAGCGGCGATCAGATAGTCGTCAGACCGGGTTGTTTGCCCGCCGCTTTTGCTGTGCAGGATTAGCCCCTGCGCGGCATCGCTGAAGGGGATCGAGACGAACTCGGCGAATTGCCCGCTGCTGTCCACCGTGAATGTATGCACGGTTTCACCGTTCAGCAGAACCTCAATCTGGCTACCCGGCTCAGCGTCACCTGACAAAAGCGCCGTTCCGTCCGCTTCAACAAAAATCTGATCCAAAACCGGGGGGGGCGCGGGTGCCTGTGCATTCTCTTCCGTCAGGGCCGTTGTGGTATCTGTGTCTGAAACAACATCTGTTGCCGCAGCCGTATCTTCAGCGGGATCAGCGGTTGGTACCTCATCCGGTGTCACGGCGGCCTGCTCAGCTGGTTCTGTTGTGGTAGTTTCCGCAGGCGCTTCGGCCGCTTGTTCCTGCGGTTGCGTGGCTGCAACGGACGCGGGTTCCTGCGGTGCACCCGCCTCAGGCTCTGGCGCTTTGGTGAAAGCGCCGGACAGATACAAACCCCCAACGCCCAGCACGGCAACCAGACCCGCAATCACACCCCAGACAAAATTGCCCGAGCTTCCGTTTCCCGATTTGGCGTCCATTGTTTTCCTTTCACCCCGCCGTACAAAAGCTTTGTCTTCAAAAGCCTTCCAGCGGACAGTTGAGCCAATCTATCAATCCCGCTATCAGGGGTCAAAACCTCTGACACAACCCCGGAGCGTCTCTTTCATGTCTCAGAAATCCGTCTGTGTGTATTGCGGGTCACGCAATGGGGCCGAGAAGGCTTATTCTGAAACCGCACGACAGTTTGGCAGCCTGCTTGCGCAGGAAGGCTGGCGGCTTGTTTACGGTGCCGGAGATGTCGGACTGATGGGCGAAGTCGCCCGGGCCGCGCAACAGGCCGGTGGAGAGACCTTTGGCGTCATTCCGGTGCATCTGGTCAAACGAGAGGTCGGCAAGACCGACCTGAGCCATTTCGTGATCACCGAAACCATGCACGAGCGGAAAAAGGTCATGATCATGAACGCTGACGCCGTTGTTGTTCTGCCAGGTGGGCCGGGATCACTGGACGAGCTTTTTGAAGCGCTGACCTGGCGGCAGCTGGGCCTGCACGACAAACCCATCGTCATCGTCAATGTGAACGGCTATTGGGATGCGTTGAAAACCCTGTTGCATCAGGTGATCGGGCAAGGCTTTGCAGATCGATCACTGGGTGACTTTGTCATTTGGGCTGAAGATGCAGAAACAGCGATGACGGCCCTGCGCGACAAGCTGCGGTAAACCCGGCAGGTCGCGAAGGTGTGTGACCGAACGCAGCTGTGCATCGTTGCCGCACATATGCGGGCAAGACATTGGGCTGGTCGATTTGGTGAAGCCTCAGGTCTTTAGGCAGACAGTTCGATAACCGTGATCTCGGGGGTTACACCAAATCGAACCGGAAGAATGGAACATCCAATGCCGCCGGACACAACCAGATCACGCCCGCCTTCGCGCACATGCCCATAAGCATATCTGTTGCCGTATCTAGAGGGAACGATCGGCGACCAGCCAAACAGACGAATCTGACCGCCATGCGTATGACCGGATAGCGTCAAAGCCACCCTGTCGGGCACTTGAGGGAAGATGTCGGGCTCATGCGCCATCATCACAACCGGGGCATCATCGGTGATTTGCGCCAGTGTCCCCGACAGATCATCCAGCCCCTGCGGTTTACCGTTTCGCCAGATCGCAAGCTGATCTTCAAGACCCGCCAACCAGAAACCAAGAGCTTCTAGCTTGATGGCGGTATTCGACAAAACCGTAATTCCGCTCTGCTCCAGCGCATCGACATATTGGTTGGGGCCAGCACCACGGCGCTGCGCCTGCCGGTCATCCCACCAGTCGTGATTGCCAAGTACAGCAAAGACGCCGTTCTTGGCCTCAAGGTTGGCAAGAACCGGTGCCAGATCTTTCATTTCGACAGGACGCAAAACGCCTTTGTGGCTTGCGAAGAAATCACCCAGAAGCAGGATCATATCCGGCGCAAGCGCATTCGTACGCCGTACCACCTGTTTTATTCGGTCCAGCCCGACCAAAGGTTCGCCCAGATGCAAATCTGCCAGTACGGCAATCCTGAGCGGCGGCGCAGTCCAATCCTCTCGCCGGACGCGCCATTTTCGCACGCGCAGCCGCAGGGCGGGTTCGATGAAAAACCCGTAGACTGATGTGATTAGGCCTGCCAGCGTCACCGCCAGCAGGCCCTTGATAAACCGGCGTCGGTTCAATGACTTACATCCGCGACGCGACGTTTTCCCAGTTCACCAGATTGTCGAGGAAGTTCGACAGATAAGCCGGACGTTTGTTGCGGAAGTCGATGTAGTATGAGTGTTCCCAAACGTCACAACCCAGCAGCGCAGTCTGACCAAAGCACAGCGGATTCACGCCGTTTTCAGTCTTGGTCACGGCCAGCGAGCCGTCAGCATTCTTGACCAGCCACGCCCAGCCCGAGCCGAACTGACCGGCACCAGCGGCGCTGAACTGCGATTTGAATTCGTCAACCGAACCAAAGCTTTCGGTCAGAGCTTTCTCAAGCTCACCGGGCATGGCGTTGTCGCCGGGGCCCATCATTTCCCAGAACTGGTTGTGGTTCCACAGCTGGCTGATGTTGTTGAAGATACCGTTCTGCGCGACGGCATTTGCGTCGTAGGTGCCAACGATGATCTCTTCCAGCGACTTGCCGTCCCATTCGGTGCCGGCGATCAGTTTATTGCCATTGTCGACATAGGCTTTGTGGTGCAGATCGTGGTGATATTCCAGTGTTTCCGCGGACATACCCTTGGCTGCCAGCGCGTCATGTGCATAAGGAAGATCAGGAAGTTCAAAAGCCATGTCGGCCCCCTGTATAAATTTGAGTTGCGGTTCCCAAGGTTAAATGCTTTGGCAGCCGCCGCAGGTCAAGGGCCGAGACAAGAAAACCCGGAGGCAGGCGATGCTGACACAGGCGCGCAAGATGTTCTACCGCGCCCGCGGTTACTATGCGGGCAACCTGAACGGCGAGCCATTTCGTCTGGACCCTTATCATTCAAAGTTCTGGCGTAAAGCCTCCACAGGCCAGTGGGAGCCTGAAACCTTTGCTGTTCTCGACCGGTATCTTTCGCCTGAAAGCGATTACCTGGATATCGGCGCATGGATCGGACCGACCGTTTTATACGGCGCGCGCAAGGCTCGCCATGTCTGGTGTTTTGAGCCAGATCCCACAGCGTTCCGCCACCTGGCCTGGAACCTTGACCTGAATGACATTCATAACGTTTCCGCCTTGGGTGTCGCGCTGTCGGATAAGTTCGGTGTCGCCCGCATGGCCTCGGTTCGTGGCGAACCCGGAGATTCTACCAGCTCCCTTCTGCACGACGGCGCGCACGGAACCGATGCCCTGACGATTGCCTGGGATCAGTTCGCCGCAGTGAACGATCTGTCCGCCGTGTCTTTGGTGAAGATGGATATCGAAGGCGCCGAATTTTCGGTGCTGCCGACGCTGGTGCCATGGCTGAAACAACAGCGCCCTGCCCTTTATCTTTCTACACATGCGGGACTGTTGGAGCCGAAGACACGACTGGATCGTATGGAGGAATTGGCTGAGCTACTTTCGTTCTACACTCACTGCCAGACAAGTGACGAGACCTGTCGAAGCTTTGAGTGTATGACCAAAGCTTCGACACTTTCCGGCTTCAAAACATTTTTGCTGACAGGTTAAGCGCCGCAATTGACGCGACGGCTTAGTATTCGCCTAGTACAGGCCTGCAGACGCAATTGGTTTGCACGTGCCTGTCCCATATGGTCGCAGACCCACATTTGCGTGCGGGAAGCTGACCCTCATTATTATAGCATTATTCTTGGGATTGAGCGTTGCAGTATACGCGACCCTGTAGTCGCCTGTTGCCTGAGCTGGCAAAGTCACACGCCACGACAACCGATATTCCCCTTTCCCCGTTTTCTTGAATTTGGCGTCTGCCGGTGTTTCAACAGGAGTATTTGCCAGTTCATTTGACGCACGAATTGCTCCGTCATAGGCTCTTGCGCGCTTGCCGTCTGCATCAACGCTCAAAAGCACCTTGCGTGGAATCCATCCCCGATCCTGTGTGCTATGTAGGTCGCATTCATAGCTTTGCACTTCCGCCTGAGCGGCGGCAGCCAACAAACAAAAAGCCAGAAAAAAAGAAGTTAGTTTCATTAGTTTTACCATTTCTTGTGTTCTCTTTGTTTTCAACTCGCGCCCTTCGGCCACCGGCCCTGCATTAGCAGCACAGGGGTGAACAGAGGAGCTGTGAGAATAATGATGCTTCGTCATTACGCCCTTGCGAAAATTAGGGCCTATCCGGGAAAATAACCATGCCAGCTAAACCAAGTGCTTTGATTTGCAACCAAATTTTAAGTCAGACGCTCTTTCGCATCCAGCGCGAACAGACTGAATCACTTTCTCCAAATGGATGCAAGGCCGTCGCGCTCATAATCGTAAGCCCAGGTTGAAAAGGAATATTGAGTTGGCTGTCCTGAAAAAAGAAACCGCCCGCAATCAGCGGGCGGTCTTGTATTTTCGGGCCGAGGAAACTGTCAGTAAACGCCAACCTCACTGCCCGGTTGCGCCGCAACCTTCAGCAATTTGAAAACGTAATCCGCTGCCGAACGGAAGCAGACCACGCGGAAGGTTTCGGCATCGTCCATCCAGAACGCACCTGCCACTTGCGCCAGGCGCGAGCGGCGGATTTGGCCGGGTTGGAAGGCCTCGGCCGACAGATCAACCGGGGCGACTTTGCCCAACACTTCTCGTGCGCTGGCGCCTGATATCGTGAATACCGCGCGGGCATCCGAGACGTTCACGGCCAGTGCGTGAGTTTTTCCCAAAGCTTTGACCATTGCGGCCAGTTTGGTCTCGACCTCGGCATAAGGGACCAGCACCAGCAGCTCGTCCGGTGACATCCAGCATACGCCGGTATCGCCGCTGACCAGCGCCTCGCGCTGACCGGGTACGTTCTGTCCAGTCGCATCCTTTACGGCCTTGGCGAGGCTTTTGTCGGACAAGTCGCCGCGCAGGGTGATCATACCTTGCAGGCCACATTCCCTGACATTGGCGATGCCATCATAGCTGGCGTGGTTCAATGCGCTGATGGGTTCAGACATTCTGTTTCTCCCCGTCCTTGTCGAAGAAGATCGGGTCCACGATCTTGGCTTTGTAGGTTTTGCCGTCCGTGCCCGGGAACTCGACGATTTCACCCATCCGGTCCGGGCCGTGCTTGATCAGGCCCATAGCGATCCCTTTACCGAGGTTGGCCGAGTAATAGGTCGAGGTCACACGCCCGATCATGTTGCGCTGACCATTGGCGTTCACGCCCTCGCCCACCGCATAGGCACCGTCCGGCAAAACTGATCCATCCACAGTCTCCAAACCGACCAATTTCCAGCGTTCTGGATCGGCCATGTGGGTCCGTGAATGGGCGCGTTTACCGAGGTAGTCCTCTTTCTTTTTCGACAGCGCCCAGTGCAGCCCAAGATCCTGCGGGATCACGGTGCCGTCGGTCTCGTCGCCGATCATGATAAAGCCCTTCTCGGCCCGAAGAATGTGCAGGCATTCGGTGCCATAAGGCATCACACCGAATTCCTTGCCTGCCTCCACCAGGGCGTCCCAGAACGCCTGACCCTGCGAGGCAGGAACGGCGATTTCGTAGGACAACTCGCCCGAGAACGAGATACGATAGGCGCGGCAGTCGAACGCGCCGATCTTGCCATCGCGCCATTCCATGAAGGGCAGTGCCTCGCGGCTGACATCCATACCGCCCAGCTTTTCAAGAACCTTGCGGGCGTTCGGGCCGACCACAGCGACCTGAGCATATTGCTCGGTCACGTTGGCGACATAGACTTTCCAGTCCCACCATTCGGTTTGTAGCCATTCTTCCATGTGACCATGGATACGCTCGGCCCCGCCGGTGGTGGTGTGGCACAGCCAGGTGTCCTCATCGATGCGGGCGACCACGCCGTCGTCGATCAGAAAGCCGTTTTCCGAACACATCAGGCCATAGCGGCATTTGCCGACCTTCAGCGTGGACATCATGTTGGTGTACAACATGTCCAGAAACTTGCCTGCGTCGGGGCCTTTAACGATCAGCTTGCCCAGCGTCGAGGCGTCCAGCAGGCCAAGGTTTTCGCGGGTGTTCTTCACCTCACGGTTCACGGCGTCATGCACGGATTCACCAGGACGGACATAGGCGTAGGTCCGGCGCCAGTGGCCGACCGGCTCCCAGTCCGCGCCGTTCTTGTCGTGCCAGTTGTGCATTGGGGTCTGACGGATCGGCTGGAACACTTCACCCCGCGCTTCACCGCCGATCGCGCCCATCGAGATGGGGGTATAAGGCGGGCGGAAGGTCGTGGTGCCGACCTTCGGGATTTCGGATTCCAGCGCATCAGCCAGAATCGCCAAGCCATTGATATTGCTCAACTTACCCTGATCCGTCGCCATGCCAAGTGTGGTGTAACGCTTGGTGTGCTCAACACTCTCATAGCCCTCGCGCGCGGCCAGCTGCACGTCCGAGACTTTGACGTCGTTCTGGAAGTCGAGCCAGGATTTCATGCGCAGCTGGATTTCGGCGTTTGCCGGCATCAGCCAGACAGCCTCCATCGGTGCTTCTGCAGTGGTTTCGCCAACCGGAGCCTTGATGTTTTTCGGCTTGAACCCGGCCGCCTTGGCTGCTGCTTTTCCTACAGTGTGGGCGTCAGTCAGAACATCGCCCAGCGCCAACGCGCCATTCGATGCCCCGGCGGCCAGAACAAAGCCCTCACCATTTGCGCCCAGCGGCGGGCGTGAGGGATCGGGGCGGAAAAAGGCATTCGCGTCATCCCAGGTCAGCTTGCCACCGCAATGAGACCACATATGAACGACCGGCGACCAGCCGCCCGACATGGCCACTGCATCTGCTTCAACCTCTTCACGAGCGCCTCCAACACCTTCCTGGTTGCAGATGGCGACTTTTTTGACGCGCTTGCCGCCCTTGACCTTGGCAATGGCCTTGCCCGGATCGACGCGGATACCCAACTGGCGGGCTTCCTCTGCCAAAGGTCCAGCCGTTGCCCGTGCGTCAACAATACGCAAAACATCCACACCCGCTTGCTTCAGCGTAATCGCGGTGCGATAGGCGTCGTCATTGTTGGTGGCGACGATGACACGTTCGCCCGGGGTTACACCCCAGTTCACGGCATAATCGCGCATGGCCGAGGCCAGCATCACACCCGGAACATCGTTACCCGCAAAGGACAACGGGCGTTCAATTGCGCCGGTTGCAGTCACAATTTGCTTGGCGCGGATACGCCAAAGGCGGTGGCGCGGGCCCTGCACGCCCGGCGTGTGGTCTGTCAGGCGCTCATAACCCAGAACGTAACCATGGTCATAAACACCCGCGCCCATGCAGCGAGAGCGCATGGTGACGTTGTCCATTGTTTCGAGTTCGGAAACCAATTGCTCCACGAACTTATCCACAGGCTCATCATTGACTGTGCCGCCGTCAACCGGAGCGCGACCGCCCCAATGTGCGCTCTGCTCAATCAGCAGAACCTTGGCACCCGAAGCTGCCGCCGCCTTTGCCGATTGTAGGCCAGCCACACCGCCACCGATGACCAGAACATCGGTGAAGGCATAGAAGTGCTCATAGGTATCGGCATCGCGGCTGTCCTTGTCGGGCGCTTTGCCCAGACCGGCAGACTGACGGATGAACGGCTCGTAGACGTGCTTCCAGAACGGTTTGGGGTGGATGAACGTCTTGTAGTAGAAGCCAGCCGGCAGGAACCGGGCGAATGCCGTATTCACCGCGCCGATGTCGTGTTCAAGGCTTGGCCAATGGTTTTGCGAAACCGCAGTCAGGCCGTTGAACAGCTCGGTCGTGGTGGCGCGCTGGTTCGGTTCAAACCGGTTGCCCTGCCCCAGCCCGACCAGAGCGTTTGGCTCTTCCGCACCGCTGGCGACAACGCCGCGGGGGCGGTGGTATTTGAACGACCGGCCCATCATCATCTGATCGTTGGCCAGCAGCGCCGAGGCAAGCGTGTCGCCCTCATAGCCCTGCATCGACGTGCCATTGAAGGTAAATGTGACCTTTTTCGACCGGTCAATCAGCCGGCCTTGTTTTGCGAGACGGGTGCTCATTGTGCGGACCTTTCGCGGGTGGAGGCGTCGGAGCCTCCGGCGGGAGTATTTTTGAAAAGATGAAGCATCAGGAGAACTCTCTCCAGGTCCATCCGGGACGCTTTGCGGCGATGGCCTCTTTGATGTCCTGCGGTGGCTCGGAGGTCTGAGCCGTGTAAGTGCCAAACACTTCTAGCGTGCTTGTGCAGCGCGCCGCGTGAAACCACTTGCCACAGCCATTGGCATGGCGCCAGCGTTCAAAGTGTACGCCTTTGGGGTTTTCGCGCATGAACAGGTAGCCGTGGAACTCGTCATCCGACGAGCCGGGACCAAAACGCTTCAGATGCGCCTCGCCACCGGCGGCCAGTTCTGTTTCTTCGGCATCAACGCCGCAGTAAGGGCAATTCAGGATCAGCATGTTGTCATCCTTTTGGCGGTTGGTTGGCGCAGCGGCCAACCAGAATTCTGTTTCTTGGCAACCTCGGACCCACCTTCAGTGGGCCACCCCGGCGGCCACGCTTTCATCGATGAAGCGGCCTTCCTTGAAGCGGTCCAGCGAGAAGGCCTCGGTCAAAGGTGAATGACCTGTGGCCATCAGCTGCGCCATGCCCCAGCCCGAGCCAGGGATTGCCTTAAAGCCGCCGGTGCCCCAGCCCCCATTGATAAAGCAGCCCTGCAGCGGAGTTTTCGACAGGATAGGCGAGCGGTCACCGGTCATGTCCACAATCCCACCCCACTGGCGCAGCATCTTCAGGCGCGAGATCATCGGGAAGGTTTCGACCAAGGCGCGGACGGTTTCCTCGATATGATGGAAGCTGCCACGTTGGGTGAAGTTGTTGAACCCGTCGGTACCACCACCGATCACCATCTCGCCCTTGTCAGACTGCGACATGTAGCCGTGAACGGTGTTGGCCATCACGACCACGTCCATGCAGGGTTTGATGGGTTCGGATACCAGTGCCTGCAATGCGACGGCTTCCAGCGGGAGACGGAAGCCCGCCATCTCGGCCAGTTGACCGGAGTGGCCCGCAACGACGATACCCAGCTTGTCGCAATCGATGGCACCCTTGGTGGTGTCTACGCCGACGACACGACCGTTTTCCGAGCGTACGCCGGTGACCTCGCATTGTTGGATGATATCCATACCCATCGCCGAACAGGCGCGCGCATAGCCCCACGCCACGGCATCGTGACGCGCAGTGCCCCCGCGTTCCTGCCAGAGCCCGCCCAGAACCGGATAACGGGGACCGTCCAGATTGATGATAGGCACAAGTTGCTTGACGCGTTCAGGCCCGATCCATTCGGTCTTCACACCTTGAAGGGCGTTTGCATGGGCCGTGCGCTGATAGCCGCGAATCTCATGCTGGGTCTGCGCCAGCATGATCACGCCACGCGGGCTGAACATGATGTTGTAGTTCAGATCCTGGCTCAGATCCTCATAAAGGCCACGTGCTTTCTCGTAGATCGCCGCTGAAGGATCCTGCAGGTAGTTCGAACGGATGATCGTTGTGTTTCGACCCGTGTTACCACCACCCAGCCAGCCTTTTTCGATCACCGCGACATTCTGAATGCCGTAGTTCTTGCCAAGGTAATACGCGGTCGCAAGACCATGCCCGCCAGCACCGATGATGATGACGTCATAACGTTTCTTGGGCTCGGGTGAACGCCAGGCGCGTTCCCATCCGGTGTGATAGCGCAGGGCCTCCCGCGCGACAGCAAAGGCTGAGTAGTGTTTCATAAGCGAATCCATCCGGTTCGGTGATTGCGCGCAGATATGCCGCGCGGCGACAGTTTAACCGCGCCGCGCAACGCCGCAATATCGCACTATTGCGACATGTCGTTCATTCGCGGCCATTTGTCCCTTTTGTCGGACGCCCCACAGGTCTAAGTCAGGGCAGTATCTTCGGAGGGGCCATGACGTTCTGGGTTCTGATTTTTCTTGTCGCGCTTCTGATTGCGGCATTTCTGAGCTTCACATTGCTGCGCAAACGCCGTGGGGATGAGCCTGCGGCGGCGTACGATCTGCGGGTGTATCGCGAACAGCTGACCGGTGTGGACCGGGATCTGGCGCGCGGGGTGATTGGTGAGGCAGATGCGGAACGGGTCCGCACCGAAATCTCCCGACGAATTCTTGCCGCTGACGAACAGATGAAAAAGGGTGGCTTGGGTGCCGGGCCATCTCGGACCGTCTCGATTGTGACAATCCCGGTTGTCATGCTGATCATCATCGGGGGCGCGATGGCGATGTATCATCGTATTGGCGCCGTCGGGTTGCCCGACATGCCCCTGACCGCGCGACTGGAACTGGCCGAGGAGGTCCGTGCCAATCGCCCGTCCCAGAACGCCGCAGAAGAACTGGCAACCCCACCTCAAGCGGCGCAGCTTGACGAAAGTTACGCGTCCCTTCTCAAGCAGTTGCGAGAGACCGTTGCGGCCCGCCCAGATGATTTGCAGGGGCAGATGCTTTTGGCGCAGCATGAGACCAATTCAGGGAACTTCAAGGACGGATATACCGCGCAACAAAGGGTGATCGAACTGTCAGGCGACGCAGCCACAGCCGAGCATTACGCGGATTTTGCCGAGATGATGATCCTGGCTGCGGGTGGATATGTGTCGCCCGGAGCTGAACAGGCCCTCGCCGAAGCATTGAAACGCGATCCTCATCACGGTCCGGCCCGGTATTACTGGGGGCAAATGCTGGTTCAGACCGGACGACCAGACCTTGCCTACCGCATTTGGGTTGAAACGCTGAGGGAAGCCCCAACAGGCGCACCATGGGCAGGCGCGATCCGGGATCAGATAGATGAGTTGGCCTTTCGGGCAGGGGTTTTCAACGCACCGGACCTGAGCGCTCCGTCCGGCCCAAGTCGCGAAGACATGGCCGCAGCAGCGGAAATGAGCCCCGAGGAACGGCAGCAGATGATTCAGGGAATGGTGGATCAGTTGTCCGACCGCCTGGCGACAGAAGGCGGCGCGCCCGAGGAATGGGCTCGTTTGATCGCCGCACTGGGTGTTCTGGGTCAGGGCCAACGGGCCATGGATATCCACAATGAGGCGCTGGAGGTGTTTGCCGGAAACACCGAGGCGTTGCAGATCATTGATGCCGCAGCCCTGCAAGCCGGGATTGCGAAATGATCCACGACGTTTTCGAAGACTTCGCCAAGGCGCTGCCCCCGATGCAAGCGCTGATAGGGCTGGATCTGGGCGAAAAGACCATCGGTGTCGCAGTTTCCGACCGGATGCGGGGCGTGGCCAGCCCGTTGGAGACTGTAAGGCGCAAGAAATTCACACTCGATTCCGCCCGGTTGATTGAAATTGCTACGGATCGCGAGATTGGCGGCATTCTGTTGGGTCTTCCCAAAAACATGGATGGCACAGAGGGGCCGCGCTGCCAATCTACGCGGGCATTTGCGCGAAACCTGTCCCGTCTGACGGAATTACCTATCGGATTCTGGGATGAACGGCTGAGTACGGTTGCGGCAGAAAAAGCACTGCTTGAGGCGGATACGTCACGAAAACGTCGCGGACAGGTTATTGATCACGTTGCAGCAGGTTATATCTTGCAGGGAGCGCTGGACAGGCTGCGCTTTTTGTAACAGGTCGGAGACCGATCGATGACGAACATGGTTTGGAAGCGCAATGAGGTCGAAAGCCCTTGTGTCCAGATTTGTGTTGTCCATCCAGCCGAGCGTATCTGCACCGGATGTTACCGCACGATTGACGAGATCTCTCGCTGGTCCAGGATGGACAGCAGCGAACGCGCTGAAATCATGAACGACCTGCCGTCTCGTAAACCGCGGCTCAGCAAGCGGCGCGGCGGGCGTGCCTCTCGCATGAATGGCTCCTGACCGATCAGCGTAGACGTTTTGATGACATTTCTGCCGGCTGTGTGACCCGCCTCGGGATAGGCGCGCTCGGCGCGGTGCCCCGCAATTCTTTCTGAAACAGAAGTGCAATCTCGGATTGGCTCGTTTTGGACCGCCGATCATCATTGCGCACGCATTCCGATTGCAGCACGTCAGCCGCACGTTTGGTCTTTCTGGTATTAGTGAGTCTTCCGATCAAAGTCTTAAGTGGCATTGCGGACGTCCCGTTTCCAGTAACCGTGCCACTGCGGGTCGAGTTCGAGCTCCGAGGGGGTCTAGCTCTTGAACATTGTGGTTCAACGTGAGTGGTAACCCGCAGCGACAGGGTGTGGCTAAAGGTATTTCCCGTCACAAGTAGGGGGAAAACACGCGGCCTTTGATCGTTTTTGACGCCTCAATCAAGAAAAACTCACAAAAGCACATAATTTCCTTACGTCACTTTTCGATCCGACTTTGCCAAGACTGGGAAAGTTGGGGCTGAAGCTGTGAAAATCCGCGGTCAGTAGCCGAATCATGCCTGACATCGCACAACCGGATCAGTGGCTGCGTCACGAACTTGACCGATTGGGTGATGCCTGCTCAGGCGTTTCACAGTCGAGGGTTTTATCCGGCGGCAAGCCATGCCCTGGCGTTGTCGTATTCTTCAGACGGGAAAAACTGAGTCCGGGTTCCTAAAACATGGCTCACGACCTTCTGCGCCATACGCTGCCAGCTTTTGTCCCCAACGATGGCAGCTCGGTCCAGTTGTCCGATGTGCCGGCTGGCCAACCGAAAATGCGCCGCAAGCGCTGACAGCCCTTGCCAGCCGTCAAACTCCCTGAGGTCTATCAGCAGGCGAAACCCTGGCCGGTCCTGTAACAATGCATCCAGATCACGTTCTGCCTGTTTGTACCATTCAGGGTCCAGCTTGCCCAATAGGCTGATCTGAACACATGGGCCGCTCAGGTCAGTCACGTGGATCGATCCCAGGGACTCACGCATCCAGCGTCGGGCCGCCTCAAGCTCGGTCAGATCAAACACTTGAACCGGACAGGGCAGGATGGGGGCCGCCAGACGAACGCTTGTCTGCACCCAGCCCTGGTCAGCAACAACTGCGATCCGGTCGAACCCGCGCCAATGGCTTAACCCCAGCTTGGTGTCGGACCAGGCCGCGCCCAGATCGTACCCCTGGAATTCAGGTTGTATTATCGCCAGTAGCCGAACCGTGTCATGTTCGGTCAGTGCAGCCTCGATCGCGGGAACCAGAGTATTGGCGTAATCGGCGCTGGTCACTTGCCCCGACAACTCGACTTCTATGAGTGCACCGTCAGAATTCGTATGAACCGTCATCATCGGTCAAAACCTCCAAAGCCAATTAATGACAGGACGTTAGGCGGATTCGATCCATTCGGCTACTCCACCGGAGCATTCGGGGCGGAAATAGGCGATCATTCGACCATCCTGCCCCGCCGTCGCCCCTGCGGCCCAAGGTGCAACCCCGTGCAGGCAATGGCGGTGCAGCAGATAGGCCTCTCCCGGCTTTGCAGGCACCTCGATCCTTGGGCAGGTCGCAAACACCTCGCGACGGGCGGATTGGTAGATATCCGTTATGTCAACGTCGTGCAGGACCTCAGGCGGCATCCCTTCTAGCGCCTGCCTGAACGCGGCCCGTAGAATGTCATGACTGCCGTCCCACACCACCATCGGAGACGCGTCTGCGCTGGCCTCGGTCAGTGGAATGCCCAGAATCCAGGCATGAGGTTCATCAACCCGGCGGCGGCGATCCGGCCCTGTTGGGCGCAAACCGTCCACATGGGCCGCATCCCTGTTTCGACGGTACCGGGTGGCCGCTTCATTCTCACCCCGGCGCGGGCGCGGATAACCCGGATATACAACAGAAATCTGCCCCTTGTGCAGCGGTAAATCTCCAAAGTGTTTGTCGATGAATGCCATGGCCTTGCCGATCAACGGCCCGGACTGCCCGACCCTGCCCTTCGTGTCATTGGGCAGTGCGTCGACACCGATGAACCACGTCCCTTCGCAATCCAACCATTCCGCGTGGACCGGATCCTTTGTAGACGCCCGTGCGGCAGGCAAAGCGTGGTTCACCCATTCGGCCAGCACCGGATCATACGGGAACTTCACCCAGCCCCGGGCCGAAAAATCGCTCATAGGCCTACAGCCTTGCGCAGCATGTTCAGCGCGACCAGCGTCAGGAACACGGCGAAGACACGTTTCAACGGTTTTGGGTCCATTGCATGGGCCAGCTTTACCCCCCAGGGCGCGGTGATCATTGTCATTGCGACAACGATCCCGAAGGCCACAAGATTAACCGCGCCAATGGTCAACGGGGGGCGATGATCGGGCGCGATATCCACAAACAAGAACCCAATGACCGACGGTACGGCGATGATCACCCCAAACCCGGCCGCGGTCGCGACCGCGCGGTGGATAGGGGTGTTATAGAGGCTCATCAGCGGCACACCGAAGCTGCCGCCGCCGATGCCCATCAGAACGGAAAGAAACCCGACCAGCGGGGATAGGACGGCCCGTTTGATACCGCCGGGCATTGCGTCGCCCAACCGCCATTCTGCGCGACCCAACCCAAGATAGGCACCGATCACCATGCCCAGAATTCCGAACAGTGCCTGCAAAGCCTCGGTCCGCAGGGCCGATGCGACCAGCACTCCGACAATTGCGCCGACGACAATACCCGGACCCCAACCGCGCAGGATATCCCAGTCCACCGCACCCTTCTTGTTGTGGGCAAGAACCGACCGCATAGACGTTACAATGATCGTGGCCAGCGACGTCGCCAGACAGAGCTGCATCAATTGCGGACCACCATAGCCAAGCGTTTGAAACGCATAGAAGAACGCGGGGACCAAAACGATACCACCGCCCACTCCCAACAGCCCGGCAAGCACACCGGCCAGCGCGCCGATCACAAGCAAAAGGCCCATCATCTGGGCCAGCAAAATTGTCTCGGGCATCGTCCCCCCTTTTGCCGTCTAAACCTCGACCATCGGCGCTATGTGGTTCAGGGCCTGTAGCATGACTTCTGGCCCGGCCCCTTCCTGCACGGCCCCTTCGGACAATGCGCGCCGCCATGCCCGCGCACCGGGACGCCCCGCATAGAGACCCAGCATATGCCGTGTGATCTGGTGCAAACGCCCGCCATTGGCAAGGTGCATCTCAATATAGGGCACCATTTCTTGAACAACCGTCATCGGATCGCGAATGGCTCCAACGCCAAAGATGCGCCGATCGGCATCTGCCAGGATATCACCGGGTTGATGATAGGCCGCCCGACCGATCATGACGCCGTCAAGACCCGCGTCCAGATGTGCTGCTGCTTCGTCCAAGCTGGCGATACCACCATTGATCGATATATGCAGATCCGCAAACGCGGCTTTCATCCGATGCACAAGGTCATAATCAAGCGGTGGAACATCGCGGTTTTCCTTGGGGCTCAACCCCTGCAACCACGCCTTGCGCGCATGGATCGTTACTCTTTGACAACCTGCCGCACTGATTTGCTCAAGAAACGCAGACAGAACTTCTTCGGGCTCTTGATCATCCACGCCGATACGGCATTTGACCGTGACATCCACAGTCACCGCGTCGCGCATTGCTGCGACGCATTCTGCAACCCGCGCCGGATCTTTCATCAGAACCGCCCCGAAAGTACCAGACTGCACCCTGTCCGACGGGCATCCACAGTTCAGATTGATCTCATCATATCCTGCATCAGCACCCAAACGCGCCGCTTGCGCCAGCTCCTCCGGATCGGACCCACCCAACTGCAAAGCCACGGGATGTTCCTGCGGTGAATGGTCCAACAGATGCAGCGCCCCACCCCGAACAAGCGCCGGTGCGGTTACCATCTCGGTATACAGCAAGGTTTCCGAGCTAAGCAGCCGATGAAAATACCGACAGTGGCGGTCGGTCCAATCCATCATGGGTGCAATGGAGAGGCGCGCTGACCGCCTCACTTCGGAAAACCCTGATTTTTCTTGGTTTTTCGAATCCGCCATCTTCACCGTTTTCCTCGTTTTGGCCCGATTTAGCCCCGTTTTCGGGTGCGGTGCTACAGAACGTAGCACCGACGGCGCCGTGTAGCACTTTTTTCGCCCCAAGTTCCAGAACTCCTGTTCGAGCACTGCCGGGCCGCCATCCTACCCCATCAGTCCCGCCCCATTCGGCTGGATCGCCCCCGATTTGGGTTTCAAACCCAGTCAAACCGGCTTCAGAAAAAATCAAACGATCAGAGGTCCCGGCCATGGAAAACCCGTGACTGAAAGGAACACCCATGGGAACTATCACAGAACGCCTCAAGGCCAATGGCAAACCGAGCTTAACCGTCCAGATTCGCAAGAAGAAAAACGGAAAGGTCATCCTCAACCTGGTCGAGACATTTACCTCGGAGCAGGCTGCAAGAAGCTGTTTGAAGTGTCATGAAGACGCCTTGAAAAAGCCGGGCGGCCTGGAACGCGCCGTAAAGGCAAAGACGCGCAAAAGCGTTGCTGGACCTGTCGCGAATTGATGCCGCCCCAAGTGCTCGTTTAGGCCGCTTTTCGTTCGAAGGTGAGGATATCTAATGAATACGGCAATCATGATGATGGCAATGTACAACGCCCAGGCGATCATCAATTCAGAAACGGTCGTACGCGATTGGTTCAAACTTTCTGTCGGGAAGTTTCATGAGAAAATCCGGTCAGGCGAAATCAGGATTCCGCTCGTGCTCATGGAAGAGGAAAGCCAGAAATGTGCCAAAGGGGTGCATTCGATGGATTTGGCTGAATATGTAGATACCCCATACCCATTTGGCGAAGTACATTCAGGAAAGACGGGCTACGGCGATCGCCAGAATGATAGAGTATGGGCAAGATTGAGCTTGTTGTGACAAGGTGCGAGAGCGAGAAGAAAGACTTGCTGTTCATGGGAACGGAACAGGCAAAACAAAAACAGCCACATACATGTTACAGACTTGTATCAATTTCCAGGACAGGCCATAATTGCTACAAGGACGTAACTTCTGGGTGACTCGGCCAGAAAATGATACAGACTTGTATCAAGACCTCATAGCTGGAAGAATTGCTACAGAGATGTAACAGCCGAGAGCAATGAATATGGAACTAAGCACCGCAGAGCAAAGGCTTGCCAAGGCATTCGGGGACGGCATTCGAAACCGGAGGAAGAAACTTGGATACACGCAGGAAAAACTGGCATCCATGATTGGATCAAACCGCCGGTTCATCAGCGAACTGGAAAGCGGAAAGGGAACGAGCTACCTCGCCCCCTCGCTGGCAGCTGCCGAGGCTCTGGGTCTGAACATCTCGACCCTGTTCGAACCGACGGCAAGACCATCGAATACGAAACTGCCCCCGCTTTGAGGACCGGATATTGAAGATCTACTTCGAACGGCACCCGGTTGGGGAAATCGTGGAAGACGGGAAGGAACCTCCTGTCTTTCAATATGCACCGGAATGGATCAATCAACACGGGGCCTTCCCGATTTCGACGACCATGCCCATCCGGGAGCACCCTCATGGCTGGGACTTGCTCGGCCCGTGGCTGCTCAACCTCCTTCCGGAAGACAACGACGCCATTCGACAGATCGCCCGAATCCTTGATGTCCCACATACCGATGTTCTTGGGCTGTTGCAGCAGGTCGGCCGGGATACCTCAGGGGCCATTTCGTTTGCCGAGCGCGGCGCGACGGATCTGAAGGTCATTCCGGTAGAAAGTGAAGACGCGCTTGAACGGATCATCAACGACCTTCCCAAAAAACCCTTTCTGGCAGGTGACGATGGCGTGTCGATGTCTCTTGCCGGGGTTCAGACCAAGCTGGCAGTACGTGTCCTGGATAACGGCCAGATCGCAATTCCCGTAGATGGCGCGGCATCCAGCCACATCCTGAAGCCAGACAGCAAGAACCTTTGGGGCAGTGTCCACAACGAGGCCTTTTGCATGACACTTGCCAATCTGGTTGGCATCCCCACTCCCCCCGTGACAACAGGCATCGCCGGATCACGCACGTACCTTCTTGTCGGACGATACGATCGTCTGGACCAGGGTGGCGCCCTTCGGCGGCTGCACCAGGAGGACTTCTGTCAGGCTCTTGGCTTACCGCCGTCCGCGAAATACCAGCATTCCCAATTCCGCGGCCCCACGGGAAATTTCGCCATGATGGCGGATCGGTTGCGACAGGTTGCCGGAGCAGGTGAAGTCCTGAAGCTCTGGGACGCGATGGTCCTCAACATTCTGTGCTGTAATACGGATGCACATATGAAGAACTATTCGATCCTGATTGCCGGTGACGGGATCGAATTGACCCCGATCTATGATGTCATTTGTGCCGCTGTCTGGGACGGCATCACCAGGAACTCCGCACTGGACATCGGAGGGATACGAGACGGCGACTACCTCGAAAGACGCCATTGGGAACGCGAAGCGAAGAAATGTGGCCTGAGGCCTGATGGAGCTGTCCAACGCGTTGAAGCACTTTCCCGGGCTGTCCTGGAGCAGGCGGAACCAGCCCGAAAGATGGTCGAGGCCATGCCCGCGGGCGGCCACGCGCTTCTTGGTCAAATCGAAGAAGCTGTCGCCAGGAGAAGCCGGACCATTCTGAATGGTCTGGACCAATAGCCGTTTGCTGCGCCAACCCCGGTTGCAGGCAATTTGCACGAACCAACGGTGAAAATGAACTGCACTTGCGACTGCTACCGTTGGCTTTGCAATGAGGAGTGCTGCCCCTGCCGATAGCTTTGAAACGAGCCGAAGGACCTGATGCTTCTTTTCATCCTTACTAGAAAGTTCAACGGCTCAGGAAAACTGGCTTACTATGTTGGGGCGCTGACCGCCAATCCGTGCTGAAAAACACAACCCGAATCTTCACCCGACAAAACCCGGTGCTACAATCAATGCTACAAAGTTCAAAGGCGCTTCGAAACCCCAGTAAAACAAGGGCTTTCAGAAAGCCCCCATCCCATCCATCATGGGTGCAATGCTCAGTATGGCATGGTGTTGAATGTTATCTCTTCCACGTGCAGTCAACTCAACCATCCTCAAGAGTACGAAACCCGCAGCTATCATAGAAAAATCGTCGAAATAAGCCAATTTTTGAGGAGTGGTCAAAAGAAGCTGCTTTGCGGGTTCAGGCGTCGCATCAAATCCGATCGCCGCGCTTTCAACACTGGGAAAATCTAACCACTCTCTGACTTGCCGCAGACAACGCCATTGTGGAATATGTTCAATGGATTAACAGATACTCCCATGATGTTTTCACTGCTGGAAATGCGAGACGCGAGCTTTGTCGGCAGGACCACTTTTGCACTCAACTAAAAATCTATGTCGAGCAGCCACATCTGACCCAAAAATCAAAATTTGATCAAATTTGGTGACAAATCCGATCCATTGAAGTACATCACGGGGAAACAGAATTGACGGAGCCCCAAATGGACCTGAGCGCCCTGCACAGTTTTCGTGTGACTGCCTGTGACCTGAACGGTCAGATGCGGGGCAAGCGCGTGCCCCCTGAATATGCGAGCAAGCTGGAGAAAGGTGCAGTGCGAATGCCGTTCTCGGCGCTCAATGTCGATCTCTGGGGCGCGGACATTCACGGCAGCCCGCTGGTGTTTGAAACCGGCGATGCGGATGGCGTGCTGCGACCAACCGACCGGGGCCCGGTGCCTGTCCCCTGGCTTCCGAAAGAAACGGCGCTGGTTCCGATGAGCTTGTATGACGATGCAGGCACTCCGTTTGCGGGTGATCCGCGTCACGCTCTGTCTGCCATTCTTGACCGATATGCCAAACGCGGTTGGTCGGTCGTCGCGGCGACCGAACTGGAATTCACACTCATCGATGCCTCGGGCGCGCAACCGCAACCTCCGTTGAACCCGATCACCGGGCGCCGCCTGCTGCACGAATCCGTTCTGTCGGTCGCTGAAATGGACGCGTTCGAGGATTTCTTTACAGACCTTTACGATGGCTGCGCCGCCATGGACATCCCCGCGCAAACCGCCATCTCGGAAAGTGGCGTTGGCCAGTTCGAAATCAACCTGAATCATCAGGATGCCATGCGCTGCGCCGACGATACGTGGCTTTTCAAGGCGTTGACGCGCGGCCTGGCGCGCAAACACGGGTTTGCCGCAACATTCATGTCAAAACCCTATGCCGATGATGCGGGCAATGGGATGCATGTGCACTTCTCAGTGCTGGACCAACGCGGGCGCAATGTGTTCGACAATGGCGGGCCTGAAGGGACCAGCATTCTGCATTCCGCTGTCGCGGGTTGTGTGGCGGCCATGCCAGGCAGCACGTTGATTTTTGCTCCGCATGGCAATTCATACACCCGGCTTGTACCGGGTGCGCATGCGCCGACCGGGGCCTGCTGGGCCTATGAGAACAGAACAGCCGCAATTCGCATCCCGGGCGGGGCACCAGCAGCGCGGCGCATCGAACACCGCGTCGCGGGTGGTGACATCAACCCTTACCTGATGCTGACCGCGGTATTGGGCGCAGCCCTTGTCGGGATCGAAGACAGCCTGCACCCCCCTGCTCCGATCACAGGCAATGCTTACGATATTGAAGACCTGCCCCAACTGATGCCGGACTGGGCAACTGCAATTGACAGGTTTGAAACCGACCCTCTGGTCTCCCGACTTTTCTCGGCTGACCTGATCCAGTACCTGACCATGACCAAGCGACAGGAAGTTGAACGATTTGAACGCATCACTCCTGAAGATCACTGGCTGAGCTATCTCGAGGCGGTTTGACCCCCCTTGCCGCCTCATTCGGACTCAGCTAGAGTGAATTTGATCAAATTTGGTGACACATGAAAATCGGCATATTACAAACCGGCCACACACCAGATGCGTTGCATGGCGAATTCGGCGACTATGATGAGCTGTTTCCTGCACTTCTCGGTGGCAACGGATTCGAGTTCCAGACCTTCGCCGTGGTCGACGGCATATTCCCAAGCGGCGCGGATGACGCAGATGGCTGGGTCATTACCGGTTCGCGCCACGGCGCGTACGAAGACCTGCCGTGGATCGCCCCACTGGAAGACTTGGTCAGAGAGATACAGCAAAGCGGAAAGCCACTGATCGGCGTATGCTTTGGACATCAGATTATCGCGCAGGCACTGGGCGGCAAGGTCGAGAAATTCAAGGGCGGATGGGCCGTTGGACGCACTGAATACGAGTTTGACGGCAACACTGTCTGGCTGAATGCCTGGCATCAAGATCAGGTTGTCGAGCTACCCGAAGGGGCGCGCGTTCTGGGTCAGAACGCATTTTGCGAAAACGCTATGCTGGCTTATGGAGACACGATCTGGACAGTTCAGGCCCACCCTGAATTCACCAATGGTTTTGTCGCGGGCCTGATGCGCACACGGGGAAAAGGCGTCGTCCCCGAAGACCTGATGCGCGAGGCCGCAAATCGCGAAACCGCTCCGGATGACAACGCCACAATCGCGCGCCATATGGCCGAGTTTTTAAAGAAAGAGAGAGCCTGATGGCTGATTGGACTGATAAACTGCCGGAAGCCGCCAAAGCCTATTTCCACGGACAGCGGCTGGACGAGGTTGAATGTATCATCTCGGACCTTCCCGGAATTGCACGCGGCAAGGCCGTGCCTGCGACGAAATTCGCCAAGCAATCCTATTTTCACCTGCCCGACAGCATCTTCTTCCAGACCATCACGGGGGACTGGGGTGAAGCCGCGGGTGACGACGGGTTCATCGAAAAGGACATGATCCTGAAGCCCGACTATTCGACGGCTTCAGCCGCGCCCTGGACCGGGGACTGGACGCTGCAGGTGATCCACGACGCCTATGACCGGGATGGTGATCCGATCCCTTACAGCCCACGCAACGTGTTAAAACGCGTGGTCCAGCTGTATCACAACCGAGGCTGGAAACCGGTTGTTGCACCAGAGATGGAGTTCTTTCTGGTCGCCCCCAACGTCGATCCCGCACAGGAAATCAAACCGATGATGGGGCGTTCTGGCCGCCCGGCTGCGGCGCGGCAGGCGTATTCGATGACTGCGGTGGACGAATTCGGCCCGGTCATCGATGATATCTATGACTTTGCCGAACATCAGGGGTTCGAAATCGATGGCATCACCCAGGAAGGCGGTGCGGGCCAGTTGGAGATCAACCTGCGCCACGGCAACCCGGTCAAACTTGCTGATGAGGTTTTCTACTTCAAACGCCTGATCCGCGAAGCGGCATTGCGGCATAATTGTTTTGCAACCTTCATGGCCAAACCGATCGAGGAAGAGCCGGGCTCGGCCATGCATATCCATCATTCGATTATCGACATGGAGACCGGCCAGAACATCTTTTCGGGCCCGCAGGGCGGCGAAACGGACGCGTTCTATCACTTCATTGCCGGGTTGCAGAACCATCTGCCCGCCGGTCTGGCCGTGATGGCACCTTATGTGAACTCGTATCGTCGTTACGTGAAAGACCACGCGGCGCCGATTAATCTGGAATGGGCTCGCGACAACCGCACTACAGGCATTCGCGTTCCTCTGTCCGGACCTGAATCGCGCCGTGTCGAAAACCGCATCGCCGGTATGGATTGCAACCCGTATCTGGGCATCGCCCTGTCGCTGGCGTGCGGCTATCTGGGTCTGGTTGAACAGGAACGCCCGCGTCGTCAATTCTATGGTGACGCCTATGAAGGCGAAGGGGATATCCCGCAGGTCATGGGCGATGCGCTGGATCTGTTTGACGAAGCCACCGCCCTGCACGAAATCCTTGGCCCTGAGTTTGCCCGTGTCTATGGCATCGTAAAACGGGCCGAGTATGAAGAATTTCTGCAGGTCATCTCTCCGTGGGAACGGGAACATCTGCTGATCAACGTCTGAGACTTTTCGTGAACCTGCTCTATTCCAATGACCGCAAGGGCGAATATCCTGCCAGCTGGTATGCCGCGACGGCAAACCCAACGGAACGCTTTCCCGTTTTGGCCGAAGATATTACGGCGGATGTCTGCGTTGTGGGCGGCGGCTACACAGGCCTGTCCGCAGCATTGCATCTGGCCGAGGCGGGGTTAGATGTCGTTCTGCTTGAAGCCCACCGTGTCGGATTTGGTGCCTCGGGGCGCAATGGTGGCCAACTGGGCAGCGCGCAGCGGATGGATCAGGAAGACCTCGAGCGTCTTGTCGGAGACGCGGATGCCGCAAAGCTGTGGGACCTGGCCGAAGACGCCAAGGATCTAGTCAAATCACTGATCGCCAAGCATCAGATCGCGTGCGACTTGCAACCCGGTGTCGCGGTTCTGGGTCTGTCAGCTTCAGAACGAAAAGAGCTGCATAACCATGCAGACCATCTGTCCGACCGGTATCACTATGACCAGATCAAGCTACTGGATGAAGAAGAAGGCCACAAACTGTGCCCCTCACCCGCTTACAAGGGCGGGTATCTGGACATGGGGGCCGCTCATCTGCACCCATTGAACTTTGCGCTGGGGTTGGCGCAGGCTGCGGCCAAAGCGGGTGTTCGCATTTTTGAGGGCACCGAAGTCATCGAAATTGACGAAACCCGGCCTGCCCTGATCCGGACCGCCAGGGGGAACGTCAGGGCCGACCATGTTGTGCTGGCCTGCAATGGCTATCTTGGCAATCTCAACCGGACCGTCGCGGCCCGTGTCATGCCCATCAACAACTTCATCGCAGCGACCGAACCCCTTGGTAGCGAGGCTGCGCGGGTCCTGACGCAGGATGTCGCGGTCGCGGATACCAAGTTCGTGGTGAACTATTTCCGCCTCAGCGCCGATGGCCGGCTTTTGTTCGGTGGCGGCGAAAGCTATGGCTATCGTTTTCCTGCGGATGTCGCTGCGAAGGTCCGCAAGCCGATGACCGAGATTTTCCCACATCTGCGCGATGTCAAAATCGACTACGCTTGGGGTGGGACGCTGGCCATTACCATGCGGCGGATGCCTTATCTGGTGCGTATCGCACCCAATATTCTGTCTGCTTCCGGCTATTCCGGCCATGGTGTAGGCACCGCAACCCATGCAGGGCAATTGATGGCGCTGGCCATTCAGGGACAGGCAGAAGGGTTCGATACAATGGCCCGCGTGCCAACCCTGCCCTTCCCCGGCGGATCCGCCCTGCGCAACCCGCTGCTAGTGCTGGCAATGACATGGTTCGCCTTGCGGGACCGGCTTGGGATTTGATCCACGTTACTTGTGACAAATTGGTGAATTTCCGCTGGCGCGGCGATTGAGGGCTTGGATTGCCACCCGAATAGCTTTATCTTTACCAAAGATAGAATTCGGGAAATCCAAATATGACGCTTCCACCAAACGTTCATGACGCCGAACCCATCCCAGAAGCAGCAAAAGAAGCCATCGACGCCCTGATGCAGTCGGGCGACTTGTTTCGTTATACCGCCCCGCAAGATGCCCCGGTGTCTTTGCTAGAGGCCGAGTTTGCCGAACTTCTGGGCACAAAATACGCTCTCGCTGTTTCATCCTGTTCTGCTGCGCTGTTTCTGTCACTCAAGGCACTGGGTTTGCCGCGCGATGCGCGCGTCCTGATCCCCGGCTTCACATTTGCCGCAGTTCCCTCGTCAGTCATTCACGCGGACTGCATCCCGGTTCTGTGCGAAGTGGGTGAGAATTATCGCATCGACATGCCCGATTTCGAGGCCAAGCTCGACAGCGTTCATGCGGTGATCATCAGCCACATGCGCGGCCACACATCTGATATGGACGCGATCATGGCGCTGTGCGACGCGCGTGACATCCCGGTGATCGAAGACGCTGCGCATTCGCTGGGCACGACCTGGCATGGCAAAAATATCGGAACCATCGGCAAGGTCGGCTGTTTCTCGTTTCAGTCCTATAAGATGATCAATGCGGGCGAAGGTGGTATTCTGATCTCAAACGATGCTGATCTGGTGGCTCGTGCCGTCATCATGTCGGGCGCGTACGAACATAACTGGAAGAAACACAAAGGACCGCACGGCGACAACTCGTCCGAGCTGGAAGAGGCCTTCGCTCGCTGGCAGAACAAGTTGCCGCTTTATAACCTGCGTTTGAACAACCTGAGCGCCGCTGTGATCCGCCCGCAAATCCCGGAACTGGCCCGTCGTGTTCGCGACGGTCTGGCGAACCACGACTATGTTGCCGGACGCTTGAATACCTCACCCCATATCAACGTGCCCGCGCCCTTGCTCCCCGAGCAGCGCGCGCCGGATTCGATTCAGTTCAATCTGGTTGGGTTGCAGGAACACGAGATTCGCGCATTTGCCGCCGCATCCGAGGCACGCGGTGTCAAAGTTCAGGTTTTTGGCCTGAGCCAGGACAATGCGCGCGCCTTCTGGAACTGGCAATTCCTGCCGGAAACGTTCGAGCTTCCGCAAACACGTGACATGCTGATGAAAGCGTGTGACGTCCGACTGCCCGTACGCCTGACGCGCGCAGAGCTGGACGTGATTGCAGATATTTTGCTGGCCGCCGTTGGCGAAGTGACCGGCCCAATGCCGGTCTACGGTACCTGAGACTAGAACTGGCCCACTTAAATGGTGGGCCTTTTCCTCCGGCTCACCTTAATTCAGTTTCGAAAGCTTCTGTTGAAGTTCAGCCAACTGCTTCTTGATATCGTCAAGATCCTCTTTCGGCTCTGACTTTTCACTTTCCTTCTCTGGCGAGGACCATCTGCCAGACAACCCACCTGTCATAGCCTTCAGAAATGCCTGCTGCTGTGCTTGCAACGCTTCAAAACCCGGCATCTGGGACATCGGGTTCATGGCGTTCATGTTTTCCATCATCTTGCTTTGGCTTTCGCGCAGCATATCGAACGAGCTTTGCAGGAATTGCGGCATCATGCCCCCGCCCGGCAGCATGTAGCTGCGCACCAGATCGTTCAGAACATTGACCGGCAGCACATTCTCGCCGCGGCTTTCATGTTCAGCAATGATTTGCAGCAGATACTGCCGTGTCAGGTCGTCGCCGGATTTCAGGTCGATGATCTGTACTTCGCGCCCGTCACGGATGAATCCCGCGATATCTTCGAGCGTCACGTAATCGCTGGTCTCGGTGTTATACAGCCGACGGCTGGCATAGCGCTTGATCAGCAGCGGTTTTTCTTGGTCCGACACCGGGTTCCCTCCCCAAGGATGATGCGTTGCAGCACAGGTTATGCGAGTGCAGCACAAAAAGAAAGGGCAGGTCAATGGACCTGCCCAACGCGATTGCACCTATAGGGAGGGTCGGGTGCGTTTCGCTGACTTTTCTTACTTCGCAGCAGCAGCTTTTTTAGCGGCTGTGGTCACGTCGTTGGTTGCTTTTTTAACAGCAGCGGATGCTTCTTCCGCAGCTTCTTTACCAGCAGCCATCAGCAGTTCGACGGTTTCGGTCTGAACTTTTTTTGCGATTTCTGCGAAAGCGGCCATGTTCTCGGCTGCAACTTCAGCGGACGCGCTTGCGAAATCGGTTGCTGCTTTTGCGTAGTCGGCAGGCTCTGCCTTGGCTTTCGACATCTCGGTCAGTTTGGCCAGCGTGTCTTTGGTCCATTTGCTCGAGATCTCTGCCGATTTCTCAGCTGCTTCCAAAGCAACGCCCGACAGCTTTTCGTTCAGCGAAGCGGTCGATTTGAATGCGCCTTCCATTGCGGTTGTGTCCACAGGGAATGCACCCATCATGTCTTTCATGATCGCGGTAAAGTCTTGGGTCTTAGCCATTGTCATAATCCTTTTAGCCAGTCCGGGCCCACCCCGGGTTTCATCAGCTTGAGGACAATATGATTGCTGCAATGCAGCATTGCAAGTTTTTTCTTGCTGCATTGCAGAAAAATTTAAGTTTCAGAATGAAATCAGGCGTTTGGTTTTGCCACTACATACGTTCCGGGTGCCGCAGCCAGGCTCGGGTGCTTCGAATCGCCGGGTTTGCGGGCCGGTACCTGCTTGCCCGACCGCTTTTTCAGCCAGGCATCCCACATGGGCCACCATGACCCTTCATGAAAGTCGGCTTCCTTCAACCAGGTGGCGGCGTCTGGTTTCAAATCCGGGTTGGTGTAATGCCCGTACTTTTTCTTGCTGGGCGGGTTCACAATACCCGCAATATGACCCGACTCGGAAACCACGAAAGTTTTTGATCGCGAGCCCATCTTTTGCACACCGCGATAGCAATCTTTCCACGCCGCGATGTGATCGGTTTCGCATGTGATGGCCATAAGGGGCACATCAACGTCACCAAGCTTTAGCTTATGCCCCAGCAACTCAAAGCCATCGGTGGCAAATTCGTTTCGCTGGCATAGTCCACGCAAGTACTCAACCGCCATTTTCGCAGGCAGATTGGCTCCGTCACCGTTCCAGTACAGCAGATCAAAGGCCGGGGGCACTTCACCCATCATATAGCTGCGAATGGCCGGGCCATAGATCAGGTCACGTGATCTCAGGAAGGACATAGTGCGCGCCATGATCCACGACCGCAGCACACCTTCCTTTTTCACTTCTTCTTCGATTCCGTCGATAAAATCGTTTTGAAGGAAGGGCGTGAACTCTCCCTGATCGGAAAAATCCGTCAATGCGGTGAACAGGGTCGCCGATTTGACCGACTTGTCTCCTCGCTGTTTCAGCAGAGACAGCGTCAGGCTCAGGGTGGTGCCCGCGATGCAATACCCCACAGCGTTGACCTGTTTGACCTTGCAAATCTTCTTGGCCGTCTCGATTGCGGTGAGGAAACCGTCCTGAATGTAGTCTTCCATGCCTGTTTCGGCATAGCTTTCGTCCGGATTGACCCAGCTTACAACAAACAGGGTATACCCCTGTTCGGTAATCCATTTGATCATGCTGTTCTGGGCTTTCAGGTCCAGAATATAGAACTTGTTGATCCAGGGCGGAAACAGGACAATCGGAGTCTCGTAGACCGTTTCGGTCGCTGGCTTGTACTGAATCAGTTCCATCATCCGGTTGCGATAAACCACCTCCCCCGGCGTCGTCGCCAGGTTACCGCCGACCTCAAAGGCACTTTCATCTGCCAGTTTGACGACCAATTCTCCATTATTGGCCTCCAGATCTGACACAAGGTTTTCCAACCCCTTGATCAGTGACTGGCCCTCGGTTTCGACCGCTTTTTGCAAGGCATCCGGATTGGTCGCCAGAAAATTTGTCGGCGCCATCATGTCGACGATTTGTTGCGAGAAATATTGCAGCCGCCTTTTGTCTTTGGCATCCAGATCATCCACGGACGCAACAGCCTGCGCGATTGCTTGCGCATTGGTCTGGTATTGCTGGCGGATCAGACGGAAATAGGGATTGGTCTCCCAAAGGGGGTTCGAAAATCGCTTGTCTTCTGGCTTGGGTGCTTCGCTTTCCGCGTCAGACGCAGTCAGCGCTTTCTGCGCCTCGGCAAAGTTCAACACTGACTTGCCCCAAAATTCTATCTGTTGTTCCAGCAATTTGGCGGGATTTTGCCAAGCCTCGGCCCAATAGGCACTTGCTGCTCGTGCGAAAAGCTCTTGATTCGGGCCGTCCAGCGCGGGCGTGTGGGGCCGTTTTACAGCCATGACCTCAATCAGGCGCTTCGACAACTTCTCAACCTTTTCCATATTTTCTTTAAGGCGTTCAATGTGTTCTTCGGATACGTCTGGCATGTGGTCTTCACTAGTTGTCATTTTAACAATTCCCCCCTAACCTCGCTGCTATGCAGAATAACGTCGTGGGTGCTGGGGGGCAAAGCGACGAATGGTCCGAACTATCAGGCTGACACTCAGGAGGCCCCATTTATGCGCTACATGATGACCTACGACCTGATGGAAACTGCGCGAAACACCAACCAGTGGCTTGGTGCAACCGCCAGCGCGATGGCGTCTTATCCGATGTTTTCCATGGTGCCGAACCCCGCATTCAACTGGATGGCCGCCTGGGGTGAAGTGACCGAGCGTACGTTCCAGCGGATGGTTGCAAAGCCCGATTGGGGTATTCGCACATTCACCTGCGAAGATGGCAAGGACCACCTGGTTGAAATCACGACTGTTCTGGAACGCCCTTTTGGTGATCTGGTGCATTTCCGCGTCAATGGCCGGAAAGAACAACCGCGCAAAGTGCTGTTGGTTGCACCGATGTCCGGGCACTATGCAACGTTGCTGCGCTCGACGGTGAAAAGCCTTCTGGTCAATTGTGAAGTCTACATCACAGATTGGCATAATGCGCGCGACATCCCTGTATCCGCAGGCAAATTCGATGTCGAAGACTACACGCTCTATCTTGTAGATTTTATGAAAGAGCTTGGGCCAGACACCCATGTTGTTGCCGTTTGCCAACCTGCGCCTCTGACATTGGCTGCAACGGCGTACCTGGCCGAGATTGAACCCAAAGCCCAGCCAAGCACCCTGACGCTGATTGGTGGCCCCGTCGATCCGGACGCCACGCCGACCGATGTGACAGACTTCGGCCGTCGCGTCACTATGGGCCAGTTGGAAGAAACAATGATTCAGCGCGTTGGCTTCAAGTACAAGGGCGTAGGGCGCATGGTCTATCCGGGACTGCTGCAATTGGCCTCGTTCATGTCCATGAATGCAGATCGTCACTCTAAAGCGTTTTCCGACCAGATCCAGCGCGTCATGCGGGACGAAGCCTCGGATCAGGATGCGCATAACCGTTTCTACGATGAATACCTGGCCGTGATGGACATGACAGCCGAGTTCTATCTTTCGACGGTCGAGCGGGTCTTCAAGAATCGAGAGATTGCGAGAAACGAGTTCGTGGTCGCGGGTCACAAGGTGGACATCAGTAAGATTACTGATGTTGCGGTGAAGACTGTCGAAGGTGCAAATGATGACATCTCTGCACCCGGCCAGTGTATTGCCGCGCTGGATTTGTGCACCGGCCTGCCCGACAGCAAAAAGGCAAGCCACGTCGAACCCGGCGCCGGTCACTATGGTATCTTCGCAGGCCGCAGCTGGCGCGACAACATTCGTCCCCTTGTGATTGATTTCATGAACGAAAATGCGCGAAAACCAAACCGTCGCGCGGCCAATTCCAACAAGGTTGCCTAAGCGACATGAGCGGGTCAGCGCAAGAGGGCCTTACCTTTTCCTGCCAATGCGGCGCGTTGCAGGGGCGTATTTCACCCCGCGGTGTTCGGCAAGGTACACATGTTGAGTGTTTCTGCCATGATTGCCGGGCCGCTCAACTATTTTTCAAGCAGCCGGACCCGGCACCCGGGCCTGTCGAGATTTTTCAGATCGCACCGGATGAGATCGAAATCAGCACCGGAAAACAGTATCTTGCGGCGATGCAACTCAGCCCCAAGGGTATGCTGCGTTGGTACGCCAGTTGCTGTAACGCACCTTTGGCAGCAACGCCCAAAACCGCGAAATTCCCGTTTGCTGGCGTTATCGTCGGCCGGGTTGCGGGTGGAGCTTCGGCGCTGGGACCCGTCACGACACGTGGGTTTGTTCCCCAACCGGACGGAAAGCAGAAGCACGAAAAACCTGGCCCCGCCATTCTTGGGCTGTTGCGCAGGGCCGCCGGATCGCGCCTGTCCGGGCGGTGGAAGAACACACCGTTTTTCGACCAAAAAACTGGTAAACCCGTGGTGACGCCAAACGTCATTTCAAAGACCGAACGCGCGACGCTTTACCAATAATCAAACCGTTGCTGGGCGTCCAACCAGGTTTGCAGCGCCTCATTGACGAGGTCGGGCGTTTCGAGGGGCGGCAAGTGACCAGCCTTTTCAACAACCAGCAGTTCCGCTCCGGGTATGAGCTCTGCCATGAAAGAATGCCGTTTGACCGGTGTCAGAGTGTCATGCGCACCGCACAGAACCAACGTGGGAACCTTGATGCGACGCAATGCGGCTTGTTGATCCGGGCGGCGTTGCAGAGCACGCATCTGACGCACGAAGGTTTCAACACCCAAATCCTGTGCCATTGCCAACAAGCCGTTCAGGATGGGAATACGCTGCGGGCCCGGTGCCAGCGTGTCGGACCCCACAAGTTTCCGCATGACCTCCTCCAACCGGCCACCCTGCGCGCCAATGATCAGGTCTTCGCGACTGGCAGCCATTTGAGGCGTGTCCGCCTGTGCATCAGTGGCCATCAGGCACAGGCGTGACACACGTTCCGGTGCCCGGCGGATCAGCTCTAACGCCACCACACCACCCATGCTTAATCCAGCCAGTGCAAACCGATGTGGAAGCTGGTCCAGCAGACCCGAGGCGATCTCTTCGATACGCTCACCTGCGGAAATCGGCGCAACGGTTACGGGTCGCGTCCGCGAAAACACCTCGATCTGAGGGCGATACAGTCGGGCATCGCACATCAGTCCAGGTAGCAGTACCAGCGGCTCGATCACACGGGGCCTCCATGCGCTCGGTATTCCGAGCCTTTGGGTTTGTAGTCAGGTCGAGAGTTTATCACATTCAAACCAGCGGAACGTCACGGATAGGCGATTGCCCGAAAAGCCGGAAAGTCAGCATAGCGGGACCGTCGTGAAGCTGCACTTTCCTCGGGCTCAGCGCCCGGTTTCAGCAGGCATCCGCGTGGCGCAATGTAGCTGTCAATCCGGCGCTGCGGTTTAGGGCGCCACACCAGATTGAAAGCGCAGAGTTTCGGAAAAAACCAGATCTCGGAGTAATCCAGGTGATCATGCATCCACCATGCCAGATCCCGCCAATCCCTGCCCTGCGCATACTGATCCGCGAACCAGGGAATTACAACAGACGCCCCGGCAATCCGCGCATCACCGGCCCCACGATCCCAGATGTGGCATTCCAACGGGTGATCATTCCGGGCGCAGTTCAGTTTGTTTTCATTGCCAAACCTGTTTAGCGACGGTGAGCGATAGCCCGAGCGCACGGCGATCCTGCCAAAGGTCTCTTCCAGAGGGTCCAGCAGAGTTTCACAGAACGCACGTCCTGTCTCGATAGCCAGATCCGGGTTGTCTGGAATGTTCTGTTTCTGGTGAAAGTTCCCGATCTCGGAATAGAGGAAATCGCGCATGAAGAAATACCGGGACAGACGAACGCGCCCCAACGTCTCAAGGCTCCACATACTGCCCGGCTTTCGCATCGTCCCACGACCCGAGGCCGCCATCATTCCACCCCCAGCCCTTTTAGCCAATCCAGAATACCGTCCACAGCCGCGTCGGTCTGCCCTGGAGACATCAGGCGGCCAGCTATGACATGAGATGACGGATCATCCTCGGGGCCCATTGTCACCAGTTTGACGGATGTTGGCGCACCCCACACTTTGGCGACCTCGTGGGTTCGGTCAGGGCGCACCACCTGATCGTTGTCCGAGAACCAGAACAGCACGGGCACCAGGGCATTCGAGAAATCCAGCGCATAGACTTTCTCAACCAGAACGGACATCGGCACGACCGACTCCCACGGATAGACGGTAGACCAATATTTGTTCTTTTCCGGGTCTGGCCCCGATACATCGCGTTCGTCCCCCATCAGGACCGGTAACCAATCCCTTGCCCATGGCAAAGTGGGGATCCAGGCCGCAGACGTGTTGACCCCGAAATTGGGAGAGACAAAGACCATGCCGACAACATCTTCGCTGAGGCTGGCATCCAAAGCGGCGGCGGCTGCAAGCGTCGCACCGGTCGACGTTGAGATCACAATCACCTTGTCCCCAACAGCACGCGCGGCTGCCAATCCCTCGGCGGTGTCCTGCATCCAGCCCGAGGCAGTGCCTTCCGCCATCGCTGATCCGCTTCGCCCGTGACCTTGCAGACGTGTGTAAACCAGATTGGCCCCCAACGCGTCTGCTACAAGGTCTGGTACTGGCCGGATTTCCTCGGAACTTGCTGAAAAGCCATGGATGTAAAGAACGGAATACGGGGTGCGCCGCTCGTTATGGCCATCTTGCCAGATTACTCGTTTTTCGACACCCGGAACGATATCGTCAAACGCGGCTTCGGTGCTTTCGAAGTAAACCTGTACGCCCTCACCAAACTTGCGCGGATCAAAGCTTGGGCTCAGGTTCACCACCTCGCGCGGACCAAACCAGTAGACAAGGCCGCCGAGGGCAATCAACGCAAGGAACAAGCGCCCCAGAAGCCGTCCCAAACGCCGCATTACGCGTCTCCCAACACGTCCAGAACCGCCGCCTCGATCAAGCCAAGACATGCATCATCCGAGAATCTGTGATCGGCATCCTTGACCAAAAGAAGCTGCATGTCCGGCCCTGTTGCGTGGTCCAGCAACCGAACGGCCGTTTCAGTCGATACCGCTGTATCCGCTGTTCCCTGCAGGAAACGAACCTTGAACGGCAGGTTCAACGTGTCGCGCAGAACAAGACGCTGCCGCCCATCTTCGATCATCCGTTTGGTGACGATATAAGGCTCCATGTAATCGGACGGCAACTCGACATGCCCGACCGTTTCCAGGGCGGCTTTCTGGTCATCATTGAGTGAAGCCCAATAACCATCTTCCGTAAAATCCGGCGCGGCGGCGATCGTGACCATACCTGCTATCCGGTCCGGCATGGCCTTGGCCAGCAAAAGCGCCTGCCACCCGCCCATGGACGAGCCGACAACGATCAGCGGCCCCTTGGTCAAGGCATCGACCGCAGCAACAGTGTCCTCATGCCAATCCCCAATGCAGCCATCCGTGAAAGCACCAGAGCTTTCGCCGTGACCGGAATAATCAAACCGCAAAAAGGCCCGCCCCCGCGCCTGCGCCCAAGCTTCCAGATGGACTGCCTTTGTGCCTTCCATATCCGACATGAGCCCACCCAGAAAAACGATGGTCGGCCCTGCCCCTTCGGTCTTGTGATAAGCCAGTCGCCGCCCCTGCGGCGTCTCCAGAAAATTCGTCGCTGCCATGAAACCTTCTTTCCTTTTACTGCATCATGCACGCCCCACCCCCGAGTGCAATTCCGCCCACTTCATCTTTTTTCAAATACTCCGGGGAGCGCGAGGGGCTGGCCCCTCGCCCCTACACTTGACACAGGCATATCCACCTGCCACATCAGCCAGACGCAAATAACCCGCAACCGGGCGTTCAGTGGGCGCCAAACCGACGAGGAGAGCCGACATGGCCCTGGATTCAAAATCCGTCTCTCTCACTTTCCCAGATGGCAATGCACGTTCTTATGACGCAGGGGTTACGCCTGCGCAGGTGGCTGCCGATATTTCAAGTTCGCTAGCCAAAAAGGCCATCTCGGCCACCGTTGACGGCAAACACTGGGACCTGCAATGGCCGATCGAAGCCGATGCACAGATTGCCATCCACACCATGAAGGATGACGCACAGGCCAACGAACTGATCCGCCACGATCTGGCCCACATCATGGCCCGCGCCGTGCAGGAAATCTGGCCTGCGACCAAGGTCACCATCGGCCCCGTTATCGAAAACGGCTGGTATTATGACTTCGACCGGGAAGAACCGTTCACGCCCGAAGATCTTGGCCTCATCGAGAAAAAGATGAAAGAGATCATCAACAAGCGCGACCCTGTCACCACCGAGGTTTGGGATCGCGAGCGGGCCATCGAGTTCTACAAGGCCAACAATGAGCCCTATAAGGTTGAGCTGATCGAAGCCATTCCCGGGGATGAGCCGTTGCGCATGTACTGGCACGGCCACTGGCAGGATTTGTGCCGCGGTCCGCATCTGCAACATACCGGTCAGGTTCCCGGTGATGCGTTCAAGCTGATGTCCATCGCTGGCGCCTATTGGCGCGGCGACAGCAACCGCGCGATGTTGCAACGCATTTACGGCGTGGCCTTCACCGGCAAGGAAAAGCTGAAAGACCACCTGCATATGCTGGAAGAGGCCGCAAAGCGCG
Source organism: Ruegeria sp. SATB027 (assembly GCF_059613825.1). Classification (NCBI taxonomy): domain Bacteria; kingdom Pseudomonadati; phylum Pseudomonadota; class Alphaproteobacteria; order Rhodobacterales; family Roseobacteraceae; genus Ruegeria; species Ruegeria sp. SATB027. Next base: position 11,424 of record NZ_JBXWTH010000047.1, on the reverse strand, counting down.
ACCACCGCAAACTGGGCCGCGAGATGGACCTGTTTCACATGCAGGAAGAAGCCCCCGGTCAGATTTTCTGGCACCCCAATGGCTGGACCATCTACACCCAGTTGCAGGACTACATGCGCCGTCAGCAGCGCAGAGGTGGGTATGTCGAGGTGAACACCCCGCAGGTCGTTGACCGCAAGCTGTGGGAACGTTCAGGCCACTGGGACAAGTACCAGGAAAACATGTTCATTGTCGAAGTCGACGAGGAGCATGCCCGCGAAAAGGCCGTCAACGCGCTCAAACCGATGAACTGCCCCTGCCATGTCGAGATTTTCAAGCAAGGTCTGAAATCCTATCGCGACCTGCCGCTACGTATGGCCGAGTTCGGATCGTGCAACCGGTACGAACCGTCTGGCGCATTGCATGGCATCATGCGGGTGCGTGGGTTCACGCAGGACGACGCCCATATCTTTTCAACCGAAGAACAGATCGAGGCGGAGACCGCCGAGTTCATCCGTTTCCTCAGCGTGATCTACAAGGATCTGGGATTCGAGGATTTTTCGGTGAAGTTCTCTGACCGCCCCGAAACCCGCGCCGGATCGGACGAGGTCTGGGACAAGGCCGAGGCAGCGCTTTTGTCCGCCACCCGTGCCGCCGGGATCGAACCGGAACTGAACCCGGGCGAAGGTGCATTCTACGGGCCGAAACTGGAATTCGTGCTGACGGACGCCATCGGGCGTGACTGGCAATGCGGCACCTTCCAGGTCGATTTCGTTCTACCCGAACGGCTGGACGCCACCTATATCGGCGCAGACGGGGCCAAGCACCGTCCTGTCATGTTGCATCGCGCCACGCTGGGATCCTTCGAACGCTTTATCGGTATCCTGATCGAGGAACACGCAGGCAAATTGCCGTTCTGGCTGGCCCCGCGTCAGGTCGTCGTCGCGTCCATCACATCCGACGCGGACGACTATGTCGCCGAAGTGGTCGAAACCCTGCGTTCTGCGGGTGTGCGGGCCGAGGCTGACATCCGCAATGAAAAGATCAACTACAAGGTCCGTGAGCATTCGGTCGGCAAAGTACCTGTCATTCTGGCCGTCGGTCACCGCGAAGTTGACGAACGCACCGTAAGCGTGCGGCGACTGGGTGAAAAACAGACCCAGGTACAACCGCTTGATGCTGTAACAAATGAGCTGGCACGCGCCGCCACCCCGCCAGATCTGCTGTAACAAACAGCGCCATATCCAAAAAAATCCGACCCCTCATATGGGGTCGGATTGTAACATTTCACCCTTTCTTCATCAAAAACAGTGTATTACGCTGCAAGGGGGCAGGCCGCCCCATGACGCGCTTGTGAGACACGGGCTCGTGAATTCAACTCTGCCCACCAAGCCACTACCTTTGTCATTGTCACAAGCAGACATACCCAGTCATCAAGAGGATTACCGAGATGTCGAAAACAGCTAAATCCCTGGTTATCGCAACCGCAGTCGCAGCCGCCGTATCGGGTGCCGCAACCACAGCCAGCGCACAAGCAAAAGAAAAGTGCTATGGTGTATCGCTGGCCGGTCAGAACGACTGTGCCGCAGGCCCCGGCACCACCTGCGCAGGCACCTCGACCGTTGATTATCAGGGCAACGCATGGACCCTGGTTGACGCAGGCACTTGCGCCGACATTGAACTGCCTGCGGAAGCAAACGGCACGCCGCGCAAAGGTTCGTTGGAAGCGCTGGAACGCGACCTGCCGGCATAAGATCGGCCTGACGATTTCAAGGGGCGGGCACCATCGCCCGCCCTTTCCCTTTCGTGATCAAGGAACTGGCCCATGTTGGATGACACCCACCGGTCAAACCGCCTGCCCGCAGCACCGGGCGTTGGCTACAAGCCGCAGCATTTTGCTCAGATACTTGAACACGCACAGCCCGTTGCATGGCTGGAAATCCATGCCGAGAACTATATGGGCGACGGCGGGCGGCCCTTGGCGCAGCTGCGGCACCTTTCCGAACATTTCCCAATCTCGGTCCATGGCGTTGGCCTGTCCATTGGCGGTGAAGGCGCGCTGGACCCCGATCATCTGGCCCGGCTGAAACACTTGGTCGGCTGGCTGAACCCCGCAAGCTTTTCCGAACATTTGGCTTGGTCCACCCATGACAGCCATTTCTACAACGACCTGCTGCCCCTGCCCTATACAGACGAAACTCTAGCGCGGGTTTGTGAACATATCGATCAGGTCCAGCACACTGTCGGGCAGCAGATGCTGCTGGAAAATCCGTCCAGCTATCTGGCCTTCGAGGAAAGCACCTGGTCCGAACCTGATTTCCTGAGGGAGATTGCCAAGCGCACCGGATGCGGCCTGTTGCTTGACGTAAACAATGTCTTTGTCTCAGCCACCAATCTGGATTTCTCGCCGCAAGGCTATATTGACGCTTATCCGCTTGAAAAAGTGTCGGAAATTCACCTTGGCGGCCATGATGAGGATGAAGACGATCACGGTCATCCGCTGCTAATCGACAGTCACGGACGAGAAGTGGTCGACCCGGTGTGGACTCTGCTGGATTATGTGCTGGAGCGTTCGGGGCGAAAACCCGTTCTGATCGAATGGGACACGGATGTGCCGGATTGGCCCGTTCTGCGGGATGAGGCCGTTCGCGCGCAATCCGCACTGGACCGGATACCGGTATGAGCGTTTCGCAATCTGAATTCCGCGCGGCCATGATGGATGCGTCAGCGCCCGTTCCCGGTGGATTACTGGATGGCGGCGCGCGCCCTGCCGGTCGCAGGTTCAGCGTGTACCGCAACAATGTTGCGGTGTCGCTGACCGAGGCGATGCATCAGGCGTTTCCCGTGATTGCCAAATTGCTAGGGGCGCAGAACATGGATGGGCTGGCCGGGATTTTCCTGCGTCAACATCCGCCCTCCTCTCCGCTGATGATGTTTTATGGCGAGGCGTTTCCTGATTTTCTGGCCGGAATGCCTCAACTTTCCCACCTTGGATACCTGCCGGACGTGGCCCGGTTGGAGATTGCCTTGCGCAAGTCCTACCACGCCGCCGACAGCGAACCTGCACCGGCAGATGTTCTAGCCGTCGAGCCCGAACAGGTCATGCAGGCCCGGTTGCAGTTTGCACCGGCCATGCAGTTGATCCGCTCGGACTGGCCCATTCACGCAATCTGGCGCTTCAACATGGAAACCAATGCTCCGAAACCGGATGCACGGGCCGAGGATGTGTTGATCACCCGCGCCGAATTTGATCCCACACCCAATCTGCTTCCGGCAGGTGGTGCAGATTGGATCGCCCATATGCTGAGCGGCGACACAATCGGTGAAGCATTTGAAAAAACGACTGCCGAACTGCCTGAATTTGATCTTGGAACCACTCTGGCACTGCTGTTGCAGGGCGGTGCAATAACCTCTGTGACTATCGAAAGGCTGGAGACATGACTGCTTTGATCTCAACCTACAATAACACCATGGGAAAACTGGACCTTGCGTCTGGCTGGTTGACCCCTACGCTGGCACGACTGGTCTTTGTTGCGGTTCTTCTGGTTTATTACTGGAACTCAGCCATGCTGAAGATCGACGGATCGATCTTTTCGCCTTCGGCAGGTGCCTTTGGTCAGATATTCCCAAAAGCGGCCGAGGCTGTTCTTTATGACGTCTCCCAAATGACGTTCTTCCAACGCATCGTCATTTTCATGGGAACAATTGCCGAATTTGTTCTTCCGACCCTTCTTCTGGTTGGACTATTCTCGCGTCTGGCGGCTTTGGGCATGATCGGTTTTATCTGGGTACAGACACTTGTCGACGTCACCGGCCATGGCGTGAAACTGGGCAGCCTGTTCGACGCGGCGCCGTCCCTGATGGATCAGCGCACGATGTGGACCTTCCTGATGCTGGTGATCGTCATCAACGGCGCAGGGCCGATCTCGCTCGACCGGATCCTGCGCCTTAAGTAACTTAGAAATGTGCCTTGGGCTGGTCCGGTTTTCCCGCGGCCAGTCCAAGTATCCCGGCGATCCCGGCAAATGTGATCGGGAACATGGTGAAAACACCAAAACCAAAGGCGTAGTACATCGCAGCCGCTGACCCCAGCAACAAGACCCCGCCAATCAACGCGCGCGCTGGCGCCATGGCCCCGCCCGCGATTGCAAGCAAGGGCGCGATAATCGAAATGGCTTGTACCATATCGGGATTGTCGACCTGGCTTAGAACTCCGTCAATTTCACCGACATGGTCGACCACGACCACCTTCGCATAGCCGAAGAACCCGACGATCATTCCGATCAACCCGGCGATTACACCCAATAACATTGCGGCATTACGCATTGAAAATCCTCATTGTAGCTTTCACGCAGATAAGCACCCGTTCAGGAAATGCCAAGCTGAGCACGGGTTTCAGCTGTCCAACCCAACAACAGCCTGCCATCGACTTCGATCAATGGGCGTTTCATCAGGGTCGGGTGCTCTTTCAAAAGCTCCAAAGGGGGCTTGGCACGCTGGGTTTCGTCTAATCCGCGCCATGTCGTCGATCTGGTATTAAGCAAGTCATTGCCGAACTCGGCAAAGGCCCGTGACAGCACCGAATCCGGCACACCGTCGCTGCGTACATCAGAAAATTTGACGTCTGGCAGCGATTTCAATGCTTTGCGACAGGCGTCACAGTTTTTCAATCCATAAAGCTGCATGTCTTTGACGCTCCTGCCCTTGCTTCCTTTTTAAGCAATCTTGCCCGCTTCTTGCGGTTATTCTTGATTTTTTACTTCACCGTGCAATGTTGAAAAAGGCGAAACACACGAATTGGACTGTTCAGCCAGTGCCAAAACAACTTTTTCGTGGTGACGCTGACCACAGCCCCCACCAATTTGTGGGACAATGCGTAAGTAGAAGGAGACACGGGACATGCCAACCGGCACCGTGAAATGGTTCAATACCACTAAAGGCTATGGATTTATTGCCCCTGACGAAGGGGGCAAAGATGTGTTTGTACATATCTCGGCCGTAGAACGGTCCGGCCTCACCGGACTCGCAGACAACCAAAAAGTTTCGTACGAGTTGCAGGACGGACGCGACGGCCGCCAAATGGCAGCTGATTTGAAACCACTGTAACGACATCCCGCTAAACACGCGGTAGATCATTAAGGATGACGGCCAATTTCCGGCCGTTATCCATCCCCCACCGGTTTCGTTCCATTACCCTCGCGCGGGCTTTGCGTCGGCGTGGGTATTCCAGTTTTCGCCCATGGCAACGATGCAGGATGTGCCCGTTGCGTAGGTGACAACCAGTGTCCAGTCCCCGTGCTGACTTGCCCAGACTTCCATAATCTGTTCCGGCCCGCGAACACCCGATGCCACGCGCCGCGCACCGAACTGCCTTTCCAGTTTCTGGTGCAACCGGGGCGTCGGTTCGCACAAAACCTCAGCTATGGGGGACTTGGCCTGCGCAGGCAAGGCGAGACCAAAAAACTGACATAACAGAGCAAGATGCAAAATGCGGGCCATGGAACAAGTGTAACAATTCCATGACTACACGTATAGACAAAAGCTATGCAGATCGTCAGCTCTATTTGCGAATGATCGCCTCGAACTCACGCCACTCGCGCGCTGTCATCCCCGAGTTTTCTTGCGTGACCGCCTCTCCTGCCAGCATGCGTTGCAGGCTTTCGACCATCTGGGCAGACAGGTTCACCGCACCCAGCCGGTAATCCTCGAACGCCTTATACGCAAACGGCACCCAATCAGCGACGATCTTGCACATCGCCTCGGCATAAACGCGGATTTCATACTGAGCATGCGGGTCGGCCCGCAGGCGCAGGAAGTGGAACAGATTATGCAGATCCACCTTCCAATACCATTGCGTATAAACGTTTGCGGGTAGGTTCATGCGGGCCAGTTCACGTGCTAGCCCCTGTTGCCCGTCCTGGCTGATCATGGACTCGTAATTGTCATAGCACCGCGTGCTGTCGGCCTTGAGGGTTTCCAATACGCGCGCGGCCTCTTCGCCTTCCAACGTTGCCCCACGGCCCTGATTGTTCACTTCGGACTGTGCCGCCACATGTTCTGGGGCTGGGATATAAAACTCCCGATCCAGAATTGAATACCGTGCCGAGTATTCATTCACATTGGCGGTCCGGTGCCGGATCCACTGCCGCGCCACGAACACAGGCAATTTCACATGCAATTTGACTTCGCACATTTCGAATGGCGTGGAATGCCAGTGCCGCATCAGATACCGGATCAACCCCTCGTCATTCTGAACGGATTTGGTGCCTGTGCCGTATGAAACGCGCGCAGCCTGACAGATGGCGGCATCGTCCCCCATATAGTCGATCACGCGGACAAAGCCATGATCCAGAACCTGATGCGCTGTGTACAGGTGGTCTTCCATTCCCGCCGAGACAACTCGACGCGTGGGATGCGATTGCGCGCGTTGCGCGTCGATCTCGGCCTGTTGATCAGGGGACAGCGGCATCGAATCTTCCTTTCTGGCAATGAGTCGCCCCCTACTATATATCGCCAATTTCGACACAGGAACCGCGATATATGCCGCAGCGGGCGCAAAAAACAAATTGCTGCCGAGGGCTCTATCGACACATCGAGGCTGAGCGCTAAGCTCTTGGCAATGTGAGTCGAAAAAGGATGGCCGAAATGGCGCTGAAATATCTTCACACCATGGTCCGCGTGAAGGATCTGGAAAAATCCATGGCATTTTACGAGCTTCTGGGTCTGAAAGAAACACGTCGGTATGACAGTGAAGCCGGGCGATTTTCTCTGATCTTCATGGCCCCTCCGGGACAGGAAGACGCGCCGATCGAGTTGACGTACAACTGGGACGGCGATGACGCGTTGCCAGCCGACAGCCGCCACTTCGGCCATCTGGCCTACGGTGTCGACAATATCTACGAGGTTTGCCAACATCTTCAGAACAATGGCGTTACGATCAATCGCCCGCCAAGGGATGGTCGCATGGCTTTTGTTCGATCGCCCGACAACATCTCGGTTGAGCTTTTGCAGAATGGAGAAGCACTGGAACCAGCCGAACCCTGGGCCAGCATGGAGAGCAGTGGTCACTGGTGATCCGTTGGCTGATAGCGTTTGGGCTGGTCGTTCAGGCCAGCCCTGTTAAGGCCGAGCAATGTCGCTTGGCGCTGGCCTTGGCGATGGATATTTCCGTTTCAGTCGATGAGGCTGAAGATGTGTTGCAACGGCAGGGGTTGGCCGCCGCCTTGATTGCGCCCGAAGTGCAGGAGGCCTTCTTTTCTTCACCGATGCCCGTTGCCCTGGCGGTATATGAGTGGAGTGGCCGCTCAACCCAAAATGTCGTCCTGAACTGGACAATGATCGATGACGTGGGTGATCTGCTGTTCGCATCCAGCCAGGTCAGCCAATCCGTCCGATCTGACAGCGGATCGGCAACAGCTATGGGCTATGCGTTGGCATACGGTGCAAGTCTTATGGAGCAAGCGCCGCAATGCTTGTTTCAAACCATTGACCTGTCCGGCGACGGCACTAACAACGATGGCTATGGGCCGCAGATCGCCTATCGGCACTTTCCCTTTCAAAACACTGTCGTGAATGGGCTTGTGATCAACGCAGCCGATTTCGAGGGAGAATTGTTCCTGATCCCTTTCTTCGAAAATAATGTCCTGCACGGGCCCGGCGCCTTTTTGGAAATTGCCACCGGGTTTGAAGATTTCGAGCGCGCCATGCGAAAGAAACTGAAACGGGAACTGAGCGGTCTGCAAATCGGTGCATTACGGAATGAAGGCCCATGATACGTCAGGTGGTCGTCTTTCTGGCTTGCCTGATATCAGGACCTGCCTTTGGCGAATGCCGGCAGGCCCTTGCGCTGGGGCTGGATGTGTCGGGTTCGGTGGACAGCCGGGAATACAGGCTGCAACTGGACGGGCTGGCGTCGGCCCTGAGCCGCCCCGAAGTCAGCCAGCTGATGTTGTCGGACGGCGCAACCTCCTTACGTCTGGCGATCTTCGAATGGAGCGAGCGGGGACATGAACGGATGCTGCTGGAGTGGACAGAAGTACGGTCCCCCGCCGACCTGATCGCAATCAGTGATCGCTTGATCCGGACCTCGCGCAGCACAGCACCGCAAGGAACGGCGGTAGGGTCGGCCATGTTATTTGGCTCTTCCCTGCTTGATCAGCAAAGGGAGTGCTGGCGCCGTACGCTGGATCTGTCCGGAGATGGTAAACATAACCTTGGACCGCATCCACGGGATGTGAAAGCCAGTTTACGACATGACGGAATCACAATTAACGGGCTGGTGATCGGCGCTGACGATCCGAAAGAAGGTGATCGAAGATATGTTCAGGTGGGTGAACTTTCAGCTTATTATTCAGCCTGGGTCATTTTGGGGCCAAACGCGTTCGTAGAAGTGGCACTGGGCTTTGAGGCGTATGAAGAGGCCATGACTCGCAAACTTCTTCGTGAGCTGGACAGTCTTGTCCTGTCTGACGCCCGCCACTGATCAATAGATATACCTTATCTGATCCGTCCAGTACCGTTCAACGCGACGCAGCGAACTGGTGATATCTTCGATGCCTTCAAGCCCAAGCACCCCCCTGCCTTGCAGGCCTTCGGCGTGACGTGCAAACAGCTTGGACACGATATTGCGGATTTCCCTGCCTTGCGGCGTCAGGCGCACGCGAACTGAACGGCGATCAATCTCGCATCTTTGGTGGTGCATATAGCCCATCTCAACCAGTTTCTTGAGGTTATAGCTGACATTGCTGCCCTGATAGTACCCACGGCTTTTCAGCTCGCCTGCCGTGACTTCGTGATCACCGATATTGAACAGCAACAACGCCTGAACCGCATTGATTTCCAATACGCCGACGCGCTCAAACTCATCCTTGATGACATCCAGCAACAACCGGTGCAGTCGCTCCACAAGGGCCAGCGCCTCAAGATAGCTGGTTATGAAGCCCTTGGTCTCTGGTGTGGAGACCTGCATTTCCATACTCATCCGACCCTCCGATTCAGTCGCGCTGTTTGACACACGATGAACCGAAAATCCGAAAAATCGGTTAAGCGGAACTTTGCCTTATTTCTGAAAGGTTTGCGCTATGTCTGCAATCAGGCTGGCAAATCGCGCCGGAGGCTGCACCTGCCCTGTAACCCATTGATAAAGGTCCTGATCGTTTTCATGCAACAGCGCGTCATAGACATCCAGCCCGGCGGTATCCATGTCGGCCAGATTGCGACCGGCATAGGCGGACAGGATAATGTCCATCTCTTTGATGCCGCGTCGCATCGACCGCATTTGCATGCGCTTGATGCGCACATCCCGGGGTTCGCTCAATTCTTCTGCTCCAGCATCTGACGCATTTTCTTTTCCAGACGCGCTGCGCGTTCAGAACAGGCGCGCATCTCAGCGCGGATGGCGCGCAGTTCGGCCACGGCAGAGGACAGTTCCATACCGCCTTCGCCCTCATCCACGGGCGCATCCATGCCGTCGCCCTCGCCGGTCAACAACCACATGATTGAGACATTGACCATGCCCGCCATCATTGACAGCCTGTTGGCCCGGGGTTCGGACAGATCGTTTTCCCAATCTGAAATTGTCGCCTTTTTGACCCCAAGACGCCGCGCCAGTTGCGCCTGCGTCATTCCCGCGGCTTCGCGTGCGCCTGCCAGACGGTCTCCGAATGTCGCAGAATCCGGACCGTACCAGTCGTTTTTATCATTCATTCGGGTCTCCATCTCACATTGTCTATACTGCTTGATCGTCACTCGGACGCACCCTATGACAGTCGGGCTGAACATACAAACCGAGGCCGAGCATGAGTTTTCTGTCTGCGACACTGTCACGCGTCAAACCTTCACCCACCATCGCCATGACAGCCAAGGCAGCCGAGCTGAAGGCCGCCGGACGTGATGTCATCGGCCTAAGCGCTGGTGAGCCGGATTTTGACACGCCCCAGAACATCAAAGACGCCGCTGTTGCGGCCATCGCAGCAGGCAAAACCAAATACACCGCGCCGGACGGCATCCCCGAGCTGAAACAAGCGGCATGTGCCAAGATGAAACGTGACCACGGGCTGGACTATTCGCCGGCCCAGATCTCGGTCGGGACCGGTGGCAAGCAAACGCTGTACAATGCTCTGATGGCGACGATGAATGAAGGCGACGAGGTGATCATCCCTGCACCGTACTGGGTCAGCTACCCCGATATGGTGCTTTTGGCCGGGGGCACCCCTGTTGTGGTCGAAACAACGCTGGGAAACAGTTTCAAGCTGACCCCAGAACAACTGGAAGCCGCCATCACGCCCAAGACAAAGTGGTTCATCTTTAACTCGCCCTCGAACCCGACGGGCGCAGGGTACAGTTGGGATGAACTGAAGGCGCTGACCGATGTTCTGATGCGTCACCCGCATGTCTGGATCATGTCGGACGACATGTACGAACATCTGGCCTATGACGGGTTTGAGTTCTGCACCCCGGCCGAGGTTGAACCCGGTCTATTTGACCGAACCCTCACCTGCAACGGGGTTTCAAAAGCCTATGCCATGACCGGTTGGCGCATTGGTTATGCTGCCGGTCCGGTCGAAATCATCGCGGCCATGCGCAAGATCCAGTCGCAATCCACCTCGAACCCCTGCTCGGTTAGTCAGTGGGCTGCCGTCGAGGCCCTGAACGGAACTCAGGATTTTCTGGCCCCGAATAACGAGACATTCAGGCGCCGACGCGATCTGGTGGTTCGGATGCTGAACGAGATTGACGGCGTCACCTGCCCCACACCCGAAGGGGCCTTTTATGTCTATCCGTCTATCGCCGGATTGATCGGGAAGACGACGCCCGCCGGGACAGTTCTGGTAGACGACGAAGCCTTTGCAACCGCACTTCTGGAAGAGGCCGACGTGGCCGTTGTATTTGGCGCCGCCTTTGGCCTGTCGCCGAATTTCCGCGTCAGCTATGCTACGTCCGACGCGGCACTGACCGAAGCTTGCAGCCGCATCCAGCGTTTTTGTGCTTCTCTGAGGTGACCATGTCCGCCGAACTGCCTGAGTATTACTTTCGCATACGTGAAAACGGTGCTGCGGTGTTTCGGATCGATACGGAAAACCGTCAGCGCCGGATCGAGATGGACCAGATTGCCGTCATCAATATCCGCAATGGCGAGGTCAAGCCGCACGGGCAGCGGACGCTGTCAGACCGGGATCAGGCCGAGATTGCCCAATGGATGGAAGAGCGCCGGGCCCTGCTGGCCCAGCGCGACATTGACGATATCCATCGCGCGGTCGACTATCTGAATCTGACCACGCAATGGGCACAGTCCAAGGCAAGCGACACGCAGCTGGAGGATGTGACAGACAGGTTATTGATGGCCATGCACGACCTGCGTACGGTATTGTGGACTTCGTCCCTGTTTCCGGACACTGGGGTACTTTACCCCTGTCCATGAAAGGGGCACCGAATGGGACAACATCG